>NZ_JBHXQZ010000026.1:0-81939 GCF_042717095.1 Streptomyces sp. NPDC058632
ACTTCACGGTGCCAGTAGCCATGTCATATCTCCTTCGGGGGCAGTGAATCGGTGCCCGCACTGCGCGGACACCGTGTCGCCGCGATGATCACCCCGCCGGAAAAAGACCGGTGCCAAAAAACACTTCCAGTGGCGCAAAAGCCGACTGAGGGGAGTTTGGAATTCGGGAACCACACCTGCAACTGAGATCGACAGTAGCACGATCTGGCGGTCGGTGTACGTTGAACAATTCCGCTCTGTTCGTTGCTGCAAGGAAACTGCTCGCACGTTCCGTAAAACTCTCGCTCCGCGGGTGCAGATATGGTGGTGTACAGACCTTGCTGATCCGTGAATCCCCGCGGACGGCGCGGACGGCGCGGACGGCGCGGACTGTGACATCCTTGGCGTCCCACTCGTGGCCCACGTCTGGCTGCGCGAGCGGGCCCGCACCGCTTTGCACCACGCATGCGAACCCGCGGCACCCGCTTGAGGAGTTTCCCCGGGTGGGGCTGTGCCTGCGCAAAAAGCACTGATGGGGTGTCTGGCCCGGGAAAACCGTGCTCCGTGGTTCTCCCGTGTCCACGGGCTTTCCCGACCCCATGTGTGCCGGATCCGTTCGGGCGGGAACTGCCCGCAGCCACACTCCCGGGCATCACAGGTCACCGCCGCTGCCCGGACGGCCGTGCCCCGCCGGGGTGCGCGGCCATGTCGAGCGGGAGCATGGCGCCGCGGTCGGGGGTGCCGGGTTCGGCGGTGCAGACGCCCACGCGGTGGCCGGGGTGCCTTCGAGGGCCGTGCCCTGGAAGACGAGGGTGACCGTGCCGACCCGGGGGTGTTGGAAGGCCCTGGTGGCGTGCTTGCGGCCGGTGACCTCGTAGCGCTCCCACGGGCCCGCGAAGTCGGGACTCCTCAGCAGCAGTCCGCCGACGAGCCGGGCGAGGTCGGGGACGTCGGGGCCGGGGTCGGGGCCGGCCAGGGCACGCAGGCGGGCGACGCAGCCGCGGATCCGGTTGTCCCCGTCGGGGAAGACGTCGCGGGCGGTGGAGCGGCGGGGCGGCGGGGCGGCGGTGTGGAGGAAGGGGCAGCGGGCGAGAACTTCCGGCGTGACCTGGCGATCGCCGACGAGGTGCAGGCCGTCGCCGCCGAGCCGGGCGCCACGCCGGCACAGGTCGCGCGGGCCGGGCCGCTGACCCAAGGTGAGGACATCGCCCCCTTCCTGGCACCGAGCGGGTCCACCGAGTGGAGGAGAGCACCGCCGCCGTCGACGTCCGGACGGCCCCCGAGGTGCCCGACAGGCTCAGCGGCATGCCCCCGGCCGCCGGGGAGACCCGCCCGGAGGGCGCCCGGCAGATGCTCGAACGCCGGCCTTCGCCCCCGAACCTTCGTCCGCAAGGAGCCACCATGCAGACCGTCACCCTGAACAACGGCGTCGAGATGCCCATTCTCGGCTTCGGCGTCTACCAGATCCCGCCCGAGCAGACCGAGCAGGCCGTCAGCGACGCCCTCGCCGCCGGCTACCGGTCCCTGGACACCGCGGCGGCCTACGGCAACGAGGAGGCCGTCGGCCGGGCGATCCGCAGCAGCGGCATCCCGCGCGAGGACCTGTTCGTCACGACCAAGCTGTGGGTCTCCGACGCCGGCGAGGACAGGGCCGAGCGCGCCGTCGGCACCTCGCTGCGCAAGCTGGGCCTGGACCACCTCGACCTGTACCTGATCCACCAGCCCTACGGCGACGTCTACGGCTCCTGGCGGGCCATGGAGAGCCTGCACCGGGAGGGCGTCATCCGGGCGATCGGAGTCTCGAACTTCTACCCGGACCGGCTCGTGGACCTCATCGACCACAACGAGATCACCCCCGCGGTGAACCAGATCGAGACCCACCCGTTCTTCCAGCGGACGGCGGACCAGGACCTCATGCGCGAGCGCGGAGTCCAGATCGAGTCGTGGGGCCCGTTCGCCGAGGGACGCAACAACCTCTTCACCGACCCGCACCTGAGCCGGATCGCCACCGCGCACGGAAAGTCCGTGGCGCAGGTCGTGCTCCGCTGGCTCATCCAGCGCGGTGTCGTCGTCATCCCGAAGTCGGTGCGCGCCGAGCGCATGGCGGAGAACCTCGACGTCTTCGACTTCGAGCTCACCGGCGACCAGATGGCGGAGATCGCCGCCCTGGACACCGGGGCGTCACTGTTCTTCGACCACCGTGACCCGGTCATGGCCGGCCGGCTCGGCAACGTCACCCTCGATTCCTGAACCACCCGATGGAAAGCCCGTGACGGCCTGGAAAGCCCGTGACGGCCCGGAACGGCCCGGGCCTGGGGAAGATCGGCACGGCGGAGGAGCCGAGCCTCCGGTCCGCCTGTCCGGGGACGGGTGGAAGCGTCCCGGACTTTCCCCGCCGGACCGCAGCCCGGTCACGGTGACCGTCCCGGCCGCGCTGTACCGGGGGAGCAGCTCACCTTCCCCTTGCGCCCGGCCCTCGACAACGGGCTGAGCCGAAAGGAGCCGGCCGAAGCGCCGACGCACCCGGCCTTGGAGGTTCGCATCACCTCCTGATCCGGGAACGGCCGGTCCTCGGGCGGCGGGCACGGCACGCCTACGCACACGCCCACACCCACACCCACACCCACGTCAAGGAGGTGCAGGGAACTCCGAGGACCGGTCTCCCGGGGCATCACGTCTCGGGGCGGCCGACCCCGCCGCCCCGACCCGACCGAAACGGCGGGGCGCGGCTGCAGGCCGGATGGCGCGGCGGCACATGGCCGCCGCGCCGCGGTAACGGTGTTTCCTCGGGCGTTCTCGGGGTCAGTTCGCGCTGCAGGAGACCGTTGGCCAGGTCCGGTTGCCGTTGTGCTGGATGGTGACGCCCCAGTTGTTGCCGTTGCCGTTGCCGTTGGGTTTGGCGGTCAGTACCTGGGAGCTGGGGTAGGTGGCGCCGACGTTCCAGGTGGAGAGGACCTTCGCGGGGGAGGGGACGTTCATCGTCGCGGTCCAGTTGCTGGAGCCGGTGACCGAGACGTCGAGGTTGTACCGGTCGCTCCACTGCTGGCCCGCGGACAGGGTCGCGCTGCATCCGCCGTTTCCGCCGCCGTCCCCGCCGCCACCGCCGTCGGGTGCCACGGCGCGGCCGGTCTGCGGCGAAATCATTCCGGCGCACAGGCCACGGCCGGCCAGCCCCTGCGCGATCCGCGGAATCGCGGCGAGCGAGTTGGCGGACCAGTCGTGCATGAGCATGATCTGGCCGTTGGTGAGCCGGGCGGCGGCCTGCACGATCGCGTCGGTACCGGCGCCGTTCCAGTCCTGCGAGTCGACGTCCCAGATGATCTCGGTCAGACCGTACCTGGCCGCGACCGACTTCACCGTCGAGTTGGTCTCGCCGTACGGCGGACGGAACAGTTTCGGAGTGCCGCCGCCCCCGTTCGCGATGGCCTGCTGAGTCCGGGAGATCTCCGACTCGATCTGAGCCTGGCTCTGCTGAGTCAGGTGCGGATGGGTGTAACTGTGGTTGCCGACCCACATGCCGGCATCGACCTGGGCCCGGACCTGCGCCGGGTTGGCTGCGGCGTACTGGCCCTGGTTGAACATCGTGGCCCGCAGCCCGTTCTGCTTGAGCGCGTTGAGCAGGTTCGGCGTACTGCCGGACGGTCCGTCGTCGAAGGTGAGCCCGACATATCCGTTGCAGGCCGCGGCCTGGGCCGGGGCGGCGTTGACGGTGAGGGTGCTCGCGGCGGCCACCGCGACGACGGCCAGCCGCGCGACCAGGGAGCGTATCGAGAGACGCGGTCCGGTTCTCATACGGAGTGGTCCTCCTCCGGCATCGTTGAATCGGGGGTCAGTTCGTGCTGCAGGAGATTGTTGGCCAGGTCCGGTTGCCGTTGTGCTGGATGGTGACGCCCCAGTTGTTGCCGTTGCCGTTGCCGTTGCCGTTGCCGTTGGGTTTGGCGGTCAGTACCTGGGAGCTGGGGTAGGTGGCGCCGACGTTCCAGGTGGAGAGGACCTTCGCGGGGGAGGGGACGTTCATCGTCGCGGTCCAGTTGCTGGAGCCGGTGACCGAGACGTCGAGGTTGTACCGGTCGCTCCACTGCTGGCCCGCGGACAGGGGCGCGCTGCATCCGCCGCCTCCGCCGCCACCCCCGCCGCCACCGCCCGAACCGGTGCCTCCCACCGTGATGTCGGAGCTGCCGCTGCTCTGGTATCCCTCGGTCGCCATGATCATGTAGTAGTTGAAGCTGCCCAGGGGCATTCCGGCGCGGGTCCAGGCGTCGAAGTGGTTGCCGGTGGTGATGGTTCCGCCGGTCCGCTTCGACTGCCGGACGCTCCAGTACTGGTCGAAGGTGCGGGTGCCCTCGACGGACGGGGCGTTGTACCGCGTCGTCTTGTAGATGTCGTACGTACCGCCGTCGCTGGTGACGGTGCCCATGAACGTTCCCGTGGGCCGGTAGGTGCCCCAGTTGTCGACGATGTAGTACTCGACGAGCGGGTTCGACGTCCATCCGTAGAGCGTCAGGTAGGCGTTGCCGGACGGATTGAAGGTGCCCGAGTAGGTCACGGCCCTGCGCCCGCCGTTGGCCCAGCCCTTGCCGGCGACGAAGTTCCCGGTGTCGCGCCAGGAGGTGCTGTAGGTGCCACCGGAGCTCAGGGTCATGGAGACCGTGCCGGGTGCGTCGGTCCAGAACGAGTAGTAGTAGCCGTTGTCGGTGCCGGTCTGGTTCGTGGTGACGACCGTGTCGGCGTGGGCGGTGCCGGGCAGGGCGACCGAGGCCACAGCGACCAGCACGGTGGTGCAGAAACTGCTGATGAGCAGCCTGAAGCGGCCGAGCGGCCCGAAGGCGGCCGTGTCTGCGGCTCGCGTGGTGTGCGGGTACGTCGTTCATGTGCGTGCTTCCTCCTCGTCCTCGTGAGGCCGGTGGGGGATCAGGCAGCGTGACACGACTCTGCGGAGCAGGTGACGGCGACCGCTCGTGCGTCGCGGCCGGACTTGGCCGGTCGCGGGGGTGCTCGGCGACCGGAGGACCGGGACACGGTGGCGACCCGGCTCGACAGTGAGGGAGCGCTGTCGATGGCGAACAGTTTTGATGTGGGCCCGTCAACTGTCAATAGTTTCGGTAATGATCCCAAAACATTCGCTCACGGCAGGCCCTGCGGACGCGCCTTTCACCTGGTCCGACTCGTGCATGCCGACCGGGTTGAAATCGATCACTTGAATCGACCGGATTCGAGACCAGGATGAGAGATCGATTCTCCGAATGTTTCGAAGATCTTTCCGATCCGTGGTGCGGAGTGTGGGCCGGGGCCGGACGTGATCATCGTCCGTCCCTCCATCGGGTGAGCGTGCGCAGACGGCCCGGGGGCGTGGCCCCCAAGAGGACTCTGAACCACGAAAAGGGACCCCTGTTCGAAAACGGGAGGTCCCCCACCCCTTCCTGCCCGCTGCGCGACCTGCGTCCCGGCAGGATTCGAACCTGCGACACCCGTTTTGGGAGTTTCCCTGGGTAGGGCTATGACCTGCAAAGATGCTGGCTGCAGGATGTCTGGCCGGAGAGAACACCCCTTCGTGGTCCGCACGTGCTCGCGAGGTTTCCCGACCTCATGTGCGCCGAACCTGTTCTGGCGAGGGCCGACGGAAGATGAGCCGGTGCAGGGACTTGCCCCGGCTGTCGTCAGCGCCGGTTCGACCGTCGACGCACGGTGAGGACACACCCAGAACGATGCCGCGGTGCGGCAGGTCCTCGGCAGCGAGGGCTGTATAGAGGGTGAGGATGCCGGACACCAGCCAGACGACCCCGACGATCAGTGGGAGCGCGGCGATCGTCTGCAGCGGGTTGCGCAGACACAGCACCCCTGCCAGGACGTACAGCACGGCCAGCAGGAGGCCGGGCAGCCGTTCGTGCCCCTGACGAGTGAAGACGGTCGCGAACCGGAACGCCCCGGTCAGCAGCAGGTACAGGCCGATGAGGACGGCCAGGACGTGCAGGGTTCCCTCCGGCCAGACGAGTATCAGGACGCCCGGTACCAGCGTCGCGAGGGCCGAGCCCAGGAGTCAGGTCCAGGAACGGCCGAGCCGGTCGAGTACGTGTGCGGGATCGCCCGTCGGGTCGGGGGCCGCACCGCCGGGCCGGTGTGCCTGACCGGCGGTCGACGCATCACGCGACAAGGCCATGGCTCCTCCTCGCGAGATCGGGCGGCCGCTTCCGGACCGGCGACGGGCAGTGTGTGAGTGGCGCGGTAGGGGACCTGACCGCTCCAGGTTCCCGCCCGTCACCGAGGCCGGGATCACCCACTCAGGGTGATCCGTCGACGGCACCGAGGCAGTGAGAGGGCGGCCGGCCCGATGCGGAGGGCGGGCCGGCACACACCACCCGTCACCGTTGGTCCGGCAGCTGCCGCATCTCCGTGACGTGCAGCCCCAGCGACTGGCAGCGCGTCAGCAGCCCGTACAGGTGCGCCTCGTCCACGACCGTGCCGAACAGGACGGTCTGGCCGGGCATCACCACGTGGTCCAGCTCCGGGAACGCGTTCGCCGGCGTCTCCGACAGGTGTCCCTCGACTCGGATCTCGTAACGCACGAGCGGTCCCTCCACGGACTTGCCCGGACACCTTCCACGGACCGGCCCAGGACAGGCGGTCGGTACCTCCCCCTCGAGCGTCCGCCGTCGTACCCCTCGAGTTCCTCACCCGGTACAGGTGACTCGACGCCGACTCGACGCCGACTCGGCACTGACTCAATGCGTAAGAACGATCTTGAAAGCGACGATCAGCAGGCCGAGCAGCAGATTGACCGCCGCGGTGGTGGCCACCAGCCGTCGCGAGGCACCGGCGTGGCGTGCCGCGGCCACGGACCAGCCCACCTGCCCGGCGACGGCGACGGACAGCGCCAGCCACAGGGCACCCCGTACGTCCAGCCCCAGGAACGGGCTGACGGCGACCGCCGCGGCCGGCGGTACAGCGGCTTTGACGATCGGCCACTCGTCACGGCACACGTGCAGGATCACCCGGCGGTCCGGAGCCTGTTGCGCAAGGCGCGCCCCGAACAACTGGGCATGGACGTGCGCGATCCAGAACACCACGCCCGTGAGCAACAGCAGCAGCACCAGCTCGACGCGGGGGAACGATCCCAGGGAGCCCGCGCCGATCACGACCGAGGCCGCGAGCATGGAGCCGTAGACGCCGCCGGTGTAGTCCGCCCGGGCCCGGCGTTCGGCCCGGTGCGCCCGCCGGTCCGTGGCCCGCCCGATTTCGGCCCTGCTCCTGGACACCGGTGACTCCCTCCACTCAGCCCGTCGCCCCGGCCGCCCCGGTCACCCCGGCCGGAGTGGCACCGGAGCCGGGCTCGGACGGACGGCCTGCCCGGGCGGTCGGCAGGTGCGGGGTGACCAGGAAACTGGCGAGAGCGACGCCGCCCGTGGCCAGAATCGCCGCCTTCAGACCGTCCAGCTGGGCGGAGGCGTAGGAGTCCGCGACGGCCTCCACCTCGGACGGCGGCAACCCGGCCCGCTCGGCCGCCGAACGCACCTGCTCGGTGGAGACGAAGGTGACCCCGGCCTCGAGGCGGACACCGACCTGCTCGCGGGTTTCCGCGGACAGCCGCGGGTCGTCGGCGACCTGGGTGGTGAAGGCCTGGGCCAGCGCGCCGACGAGGATCGAACCGATGAGCGCGGTGCCCAGTGCCGAGCCCAGGTTCTGGGCGGTGAACTGGAGCCCTCCGGCCTCGCCGCGTTCCTCCTCGCCGACGCCGGACTGGACGACATTGCCGAGCTGCGAGGCGAGCAGACCGACGCCCACGCCCAGCAGGGCCATCGCCCCGGCGAACTGCGCGTCGTCGATGACCGGGTCAATGGTGGCCAGCAGCCACACGACGGCCGCGGCCAGGATGGCCAGGGCCAGCCGTACCACCCGGCGTGGCCCCATCCTGCTTCCCAGGGAGGACGCGCACAGGGAGGTCACCAGCATGGTGGCGGACACCGGCAGCAGGCGCAGCCCCGTCTGGAACGCGTTGAAGCCCTGTACCACCTGGAGATACAGCGGGATGGCGAAGAACAGTCCCAGCAGGATCAGATTCTGGCTCAGCAGAGTCATCAGGCCGGCCCGCAGCACGGGCCTGCCCAGCAGGGACAGGTGCACCAAGGGATCGTTGCCCCGGTCTTCCCGCCGTCGCTCCCAGTACCGGAAGACGGCCAGGACCGCCACGCCGGCGCCGACGACGAACAGCGTCGGGGCGAAGCCCAGGACGGTGAAGGGCGGGTTGCGGGGCTGCACCCAGCCCCAGGTGCTGCTCTGCAGTACCCCGAGCACGCCCAGCCCCAGTCCGGTCGCGGAGAGCACCGCGCCGACCCCGTCCAGCCGGGGCCCGGGTCCGGCCGGGGCGGGGGTCGCGATCATCCGGCGGCACAGCAGGACGGCCACGACGACCACGACCTCGCCGGCGAAGACCAGCCGCCAGGTGAGGTAGGTCGTCATCCAGCCGCCCAGCAGCGGACCGACCGCGATGCCGGCACCGGCGAGCCCGCCGATGACCGCGTAGGCGACGGCCCGGTCCCGTCCGCTGTAGGACTCCGCGACGAGGGCCGCCATGGCAGGCAGCACCATGGCGGCCCCAAGACCTTCGATGACGGACCAGCCCAGCGTGAGGACCCACAGCGTGGGCGCCACGGCGGTCACGGCCGAACCGACACCGTAGACGGCCAGCCCCGTGAGGAACATGCGGCGCCGCCCCACGATGTCCCCGAACCTGCCACCGACGATCATGAAGGCCGCCATGACCAGCGCGTACAGGGTGATGACGGCCTGGATGGCGGTGACCTCGGTGTCGAAGTCCTCGACCAACCGACTGATCGACACGTTCATGACGGAGGTGTCCAGGACCATCAGGAACTGGGCCGTGCCGAGGACCACCAGGGCCCGCCAGTGCTTCACGCCGTCCCACCTCGCCGAGTCGGCCCGGTACGCCGGAGCGGAGACACCGGGCCGGTGACCGGTACACGCGTGACCGGTGCACGCCCACCGCTCCTGCCATCGCCTCCGGCATTCCCTCCATGGCACCCGAGGCGGGCGCCCCGCGCCTCACCCTCCACGGGGGAGAGCCGCCCCGGCGCTGCCCCGATACGGGCGGGCGCGTGCCGCGCGCGCCCCCTGTCCATTGCGGCAGCGGCCGCACCTCGGCCGGCCGCTCGATTTCCTCGGTCCCCTCCCACTCGTCGAGCACAAGGAGCCGGTCATCGACGAGACGGGTGGTCGTTTTCCAGCCGAGACGGCTTTCTGCCTCCCGGGCGGTGCACCGGACGTCGGGCAGGGACGTGACCTGCGGAAACGGCGACCCTGGGGTATCCGGCCCGGAAAACACCCCTCCGCGGGTTCTCGTGTGTTCGCAAGGTTTCCCGGCCCCATGTGCGCTGGATCCGTTCCGGGAGGGGGGTCGCCCGTGACGCCGGCCGGCCTGCCCTGGTCGCTCACTGTGTTCACGGCCGAAGGCTTGTCGGTCCAAGGCTTTCGACATGGAGTGCTACCTGGTAGCACCCGGTGCTACCGTGGTGGGTATGAGCGTTCAGCCCGAAATCACCCAGCGGGATCTGCGCAGCCGGTCCCGAGAGATCATGGACGCCATACAGGGCGGCCAGTCGTTCACCGTCACCCGCGACGGACACCCGATCGGTGAGCTCGTCCCGCTGCGCCGACGCCGTCGGTTCGTCTCCCGTCAGGAGTTCGCCGCGATGTCCAGGACCGCTCCCGGCATCGACCTCGACACGTTCCGCGCCGACCAGGACGCCACGGCCGACACCTACCCGGACGATCCCTATGCCCGCTGACCGCTCGGCGTATCAGCAGGGACTCCTCGACACCAACATCATGATTCTGCGCCGGTGGGTGGCCCCCGAGGAACTGCCGGACGAAATGGCGATCACCGCCGTCACCCTGGCCGAGCTGTCCGCCGGTCCGCACGAGGTCCGTCGCGACGACGAACGGAGCGGCTACGACGAACACGCCGAACGTGCCCGCAGGCTCGACGTCCTGCAACGCGCCGAGAACGAGTTCGACCCCATCCCCTTCGACGCCGACGCGGCCCGTATCTACGGTCGCATCTGTGCCGCGGTGATCAGCGCCGGCCGCAAGCCGCGCCGCAGGGTGGCCGACCTGATGATCGCTGCCATCGCCGTGGCCGAGGACCTTCCCCTCTTCACCACCAACCCCGACGACTTCAAGGGGCTGGACGACCTCCTCACGGTCGTACCGGTCACCCGCCCGAAGGTGCCCCACGAAGGCTGACGCCAGGGCGCCGGTGCGGTGGGAGCGCAACGGACTTCGTGGGGCGAGCACTGGCTCGCCCCCAGACAGCGGATCGTTCTGCTGACGGTGTTCCGTAAGACGAGGATCGTGAGGCGGCGGAAGTCGAGCGTGCGCATCAGGCCCAGAAGATCTGCGAGGCCGAGCACGGCCGGGCCGAGCACACCTACGATCGGCGCAAGGAGAGTTGATGAATCACAGCACGTGGAGGACGCGCCGGGCCCGGCGGTTTGAGGGTGAGGCGGTGGAGTACGACCAGGAGTACGTCGACGCGCGGCTGGCCGGCGACCTCGGGCAGGCGGTCTACGACCGTCGGATCGAACTCTGCCTGTCCCAGACCGAACTGGCCGAGCGGGCCGGAATGACGCAGTCTCAGGTGTTCCGGATGGAAGGCGGCGACACCGTGCCCACTCTCCCGCTGCTGTGACGCCTGGCCGAGGCCCTGAACGAGACCCTGAACCTGGCCATCGACGAGGGCGACTCCCGCGTCACCTTCACCCCGCACACCACCTGAGACCGGGCCCCGCCCGGTCCGTCGAGGACGCCGTCGACCCGAGTCGGTGCGCGTCGTGGATGCCTTGCGGATGAGTTGATCGGACGAGCCTGCCGCACGCCGACGGCTTGGCCGTGAACGTGCCGGGCCTGTCGCGTGGTTCGGGATCATCCAGTGGCGAGTCGCGTGATGCGGCGCCGGCCTTAAGTGGCGCACTCACACTTCTTCGGTCGCGGGGGACGCGGGTCTGCCCCGCCCTGGCGCTGTGCCGCGCGTGCGCAGGCCCTCCCGCGCGTGGTTCTCACAGGTTCACGGTGCTTCCCGTCCCCATGTGTGCTGAATGCGTGCCTGTGGGTGCTGTTCGACGAAAGCGTGGTTGCTCGGGGAGCCGACGAGTGGCAGGAGTGAGGTGCGAGCGTCTCGTCACACCTTTTCGACTCGCACGGAGTGTCCCGCGAGGAACTGATTCATGTCGTCGGTGTCGGAGGTGAAGACGGTTGTCTGAGCTCCCCGCGCGGCTTCCCGCCCGGCCACGGCCGCCAGAATGGCGTCGATGGCGTACTTGTGCCCATGCAGACCGGCTGCTTTCAGCATCTCGCGTGCCATGGCGACCACCTGGTCGTCCGTGTGCACGATGCGGATCCGGGACAGCGTCCAGTTCCACAGTGCCTGCCTCGACGTTTCGCGAGGGTCCCATGCCTCCAAGGTGGTGAGCGCCGAGGTGACGATCGGGATGTCGAGCCGCGGAGCTGTCCTGATCAGCGCAGTCATCTCCCGATCGCCCTGAACCGCCTTGGAGAGAGCCTCGGAGTCGAACACGAAGACGCGCTGGCGCGGCCGGTGCAGCTTCGTTCGGGCGGTGCGGCTCACGCGGCCTCGTCCGAACCTGCTCGCTGCTCGTCATGCCAACCGTCGATGGCGGCGATGCGGTCCAGCGCTGCCTGCTGCTCGTCGTCCGTCACGGCGCCGTGCTCTTCTTCGAGACGTTCGGCCAACTCGCGCAGTCGGTCCATGGCGTCCTGATGGGCGGCGGCGGCCGCGATGTAGCCGGACACCCCGCGTGCGTCGACGCGCTCCCTGATCGATTCCACCAGCTCTTCCGGCACGGTGATGGTGATCTTCCGAGTGGCCATACTTCAAGTATGCCATGCTCTGTACGGCGTGGCCCGCTCTTCTCGAAGGAGCCGGTTCCGGAGCGCAGGAGTGCGAGGGATGCCCACGACCCCGGACACGGCGAAGGGCCGACCTGAGAGGAAACCCCTCCTGAGCCGGCCCTTCTTCTGTGCCCCCGGCAGGCTTCGAACCTGCGACACCGCTTGAGGTGTTTCCCTTGAACGGGGCTGTGACCTGTGGAAACGGCGGCCCTGGGGTGTCCGGCCCGGGAAACACCCCTCCGTGGTTCTCGTGTCTGCGCGGGGCTCCCCGGCCCCATGTGCGCTGAATCCGTTCCGGGAGGGGTTGCCCGTGACGCCCGCAGGCCTGCCCTGACCGCTCGCTGCGTTCACGGCCGAAGGCTTGTCGGTCCAAGGCTTTCGACATGGAGTGCTACTTAGAAGTCATCTCATTTGGCTCGGTAGGCTGCCGACCATGGCAGGGATCGTTGAGCGACTGGTGCCGGACGAGTTGTGGGAACTGTTCCAGCGGGTGGTGCCGGAGGCGCCCTCACGGCCCCAGGACGGCGGCCGGCGCCGGCACGGCGACCGCGAGGTGCTGGCCGCGATCGTGTTCGTGGCCACCTCCGGCTGCACGTGGCAGCAGCTTCCCGCCGCGTCCTTCGGGCCGTCCGGCGCAACGGCCCACCGCCGGTTCACCGAGTGGGCCAAGGCCCGGGTGTGGGCCAAACTGCACCGCCTGGTCCTGGACGAACTCGGAGCCCGCGGCGAGCTGGACTGGTCGCGCTGTGCGATCGACTCGGTGAACATGCGGGCCCTGAAAAGGGGGAGCTGACGGGTCCGAATCCTGCCGACCGGGGCAAGTACGGCTCGAAGATCCATCTGATCACGGAGCGGACCGGTCTGCCCCTGTCCGTCGGAATCTCCGGCGCCAACGTCCATGACAGCCAGGCCCTGATCCCGCTGGTGAAGGGCATACCGCCGATCCGGTCCCGCCGCGGTCCCCGCCGACGCAAGCCCGCAAAGCTCCACGCCGACAAGGGATACGACTACGCTCACCTGCGGCGATGTCTGTCGAAGCGGGGCATCCGGCATCGCATCGCCCGCAAAGGGATCGAGACCTCACAGCGGCTCGGACGACACGGGTGGACGATCGAACGCACCATGTCCTGGCTCGCCGGCTGCCGCCGACTCCACCGCCGCTACGAACGCAAGGCCGAGCACTTCCTCGCCTTCACCAGCATCGCCTGCACCCTCATCTGCTACCGACGACTCGCCAAATGAGATGACTTCTTAGGAGAGAGGCTGGGGTGCCGTACCGGTGACCTGGAGCTTCGATGACTGGTGAGATGTCCAACAACTCAACCTGTCAGACACTCTTGTTGACCGTGGCTGACCGTAATGGCAGCGATGCGTGCTGAGCGTTCTGCGTCGAATCCCACTGGCCCCGCCTTTCTGGTGTGGCCCGCAGGCTATCGCCAGGTAGGCGGGGTGCGCTGGTCCGTTTAAGCGGCCTGGGCGACGGGTGGACGGAGAGCGAAGGGTCTGCCGTCGCGCAGGAGGGCCGGCGACGAACAGCGCGGTCGGGTGCACCCTTCGCCCGACTGGCCGTTGGCGGTGGCGCGCTTCAGTCGGTCTTCGCCGACTCGTCGAAGAACCTGACGATCCGGGGCAGGGCTTGCCGCACCGATCCGTTGTGGTCGTATTCGCCGACGTCGGTCAGCCGGTGTGCGGCGCCGTTCCTCGTCAACTGGTTGGCACAGTAGGCCGCGTGACTGATGTCGACGTCCTTGTCGCCCCGACCATGGAAAATCTCCACCGGTACGTTCGGCCGCCAGTCGCACGTGTTGTCCATCGGACGCAGTTTGTCCTTCAGGACGCCGTCGGGCTTGCGGATCCTGTTCAGGAAGTCCTCGGTGAACAGGTCCTTGGCGAACGCCGGGAGTTTGCCGACGATCTCATCGGGGGTGTGATGGCCGTCGAAGAGACCCTCCACCTCGCTGTCGTAGGGGGAGCGGAAGACGTCGCCGGGCGACGTGTAGAGGCCGTACATCTTGTTCCAGGCGGTGACGAAGTAGGCGAGGTAGATGCCGGATTTGTCGATCTTGTCGTCGGCCGCGGCGGCCTCGAAGGCCGAGAGGTTGTAGGGGCCGCTGACCGGGGCGAGTGCCCCCAGCCTGAAGTAGCGGTCGGCGCCCTCCTGCTGAAGCGCCCGGCCTACCAGCATGGTCGCGGGGCCGCCCTGCGAGAACCCGCTGACCTGGACCTTCCGCTTCAGCTCCCGGCCGTTCCGGTGGGCGAAGGTCCGGGCTGCGCGCAGGCCGTCCACCGAGGCCCCTACGGTGGCCCGAGGGTCACCGTAGGGGTGGAAGCCTTCGCCCGAGCCGAGGCCCACGTAGTCGGGTGCCGAAACGGCCCGCCCGGTCGAGGCGAACAGCAGGGCGACGAGCCGGTCGTTCGACTTCGGATTCTCCGAGGCGACGTCCTTGCGGTAGACGGTGGTGCCGTGCAGCCAGGAGACGGTGGACAGGTGGCGCGCCCCGTTCTTGGGCAGGACGACGAGCTGGCTCGCGGTCGTGGGGGCGCCCGCGCTGTCAGTGGTGCGGTAGGTGACCCGATAGGCGGTCACGCCGTAGCGGACCTGAGAGGAGTCGATCCTTCCACGGAGTTCCCCGGCCACTTCCTCCGCTGTGAGGTCGGCCGCTTGCTCGACGGAGACGACGGCCCCGCCTTGTGCCCGCTCGCTGTGGGAGCCGGCCGCCGCCGAGACCGGAGCCACCAGGGCGGACACACTGCCGAGGACCGCCGCGCCAGCCAGAATCCGGATACTTGTTCGTCGTAAAGTCATGGATGGATCATGCCCGTCGGCCGCTCTGCTGGGACATGGAGCGACCCCCCGGACCGCAAGGGGGAAACCCCCTCGGGGTCCGTAGGGGATACCGGATGGTGCGGGGGAGTGGACCGTACAGTTCGGCAGCGGATGGGTCGGGCCGAGGGCGAGGGTCACCAGGGCTTCGTCCGGGACGTCGATGGGCGGTGCTGTGTCACGCGACCCGTCGGACATGCCCTGAGGGATGGGGCTCGAGACCTGGTGGCGCGTAGTGGCACGCGTGTGGCACGACCCCCGGAATGTCGAAGGGCCAGCCGCGGAGGAGACTCCTCCTGAGCTGGCCCTTCTCTCTGTGCCCCCGGCAGGATTCGAACCTGCGACACCCGCTTTAGGAGTTCGATCCGGGTCCGCTCCGACGGCTGGCGTCGATTGGTGCGACAGCTGGGCAGAGACACTGGCGTACGCCCCTGTTCGGCGTCGTTGATGTCAGCCGTGGATGTCAGAAGCTTTGTGATCCGCAGCTCTCTCCACATCGGACAGTGACGGTCGTGGCGGTTGCGGCATAGCCCTTCGAGGTTGCCACTGGGCGGTCGACAGCTTCAGGGGATCGGTACCCCGTCCAGGAGCACGGCCACCACTGTGTACACCGGGACGGCCAAGGCCACGACCAACCCGGCAAGGCAGCCCCGTATGGTCAGTCGCATGCTGGTTCTCGCGTAGTCATCGCTCTTCGGCACGTTCATTTCCAACAGCGAGAGACACCGATCTCTTTGCCCAGGGGGTGTGGACTCCGCGTGGAGTCCAGTGGCACGCGTGTGGCACGACTCCGGACACGGCGAAGGGCCGGCCCGGGAGTCCGTTCCGGGTGGCCGTCGGACCGATGACGAGCCCCGGACTGGACGGACGCCCGCTCCGGTCACAAAGGTGTGAGCGGGTGGGCGGGAACCCGTAGCCTGGGATCGATAGTGCCACGCAACCTGATCAGTGCGGAGGGGATGCCGATGACCACAGCTCCCAGCGGTGTGCCTCACCCACCGTCCCAGTCGCCGCATCCGCTGCGGACCATTCGCGACATCCGGGAGTCCTTGCCCGAGGACCAGCGTCGGCACTTCGACACGGAGCTCGCCGACACGGAGATCGAGGCGCTGCCCGGGATGCTCCACCGCTGGGTGACGCTGAGCAGTGACGGCTTCGAGGAGTTTCTGCTCTCCGCTCCCTTCGAAGGGCTGGAGTTCGGCGCCCGTTCCTACGATGAGCAGCCGGACGCCGAGTGATCTACCTGCTCGACACCAATGTTGTCGCCGAACTCACCACCCGGACGAAACCGGACCCGCGCGTCATGGCCTGGTTCCGGTTCACGGCCAGGCCCAACCGCTTCCTGAGCGTGATCACCGTTGCCGAGATCGAGGCAGGAGTAGCCGCCACCCCGGATCCCGTACGACAGGCCCGTTACGCCCGAGCGCTCGCTGCGGTACGGCACGAGTACCGCGACCGCATCGCGTCGATCGGCGAACCGGAAGCGGCCGCCTACCTCATGATCCACAAGACGCTCAAGGCCGCCGGCGCCGGCATTGACCCGCCGGACGCGCTGATCGCCGCCACGGCTCTGGCCAACGGCTGGACGGTAGCCACCCGCAACATCAAACACATGGCCCGAACCGGGGCTCTGATGGTCAATCCGTGGGAGCAGCAACTGTAAGTCGAAGGGCCCCTCACATATATGCTGCAAGGTCGGAGACCCTGCTGCCCGCTCGAACGGCAGGACCTCCGACCTGCTTTTTCTCTGTGCCCCCGGCAGGATTCGAACCTGCGACACCCGCTTTAGGAGAGAGGCTGGGTGATCTCCCTCCTGAGCTGCGGCTTCACCGGCCAGGAAGCGGGCGGGTACTCGCCCATGAGGCACCGGTGTTGACCGTGGCTGACCTCTGCATCTGGCACGGTTGTGGCACGAACCTCAGCCGACGACAGTCAGCCACGACGGTGGGTGCGCCGACGAACCAGGCGCGCGTGTGCCTCGCTGCACCTCCCACCAGTCTCAGCCACGCTGCCAATGCCTTCGACCAGAGCAACCCGTGACGGCTGGCCCGTGACGATGACACCGGAGCCCTGCCGTCTGTGCTGCAACCGGCCGTACCGTCGGTTCAGCGATCACGGAATCAGTGTCACCCAGTGACCTTTTCAGGCGACTGCCTACGGTTCTGGAATTCCTCGTACTTGGCTGTGAAGACGTAGATGTAGTTCAGAAGAGCCTCGGCAAGAGACAAGGCGTCTGCTGCGTCTTCCCGGCTTACCGATTCCTCGCTGAAGTGTGCGCCTTGATTGCCAAGCACTCGTAGCGCCTGTGCCCAATCGAACAGGCGGCCCTCGATCTTCCCGTCATCTCGGAGTTCCTGGAGGGCCTGGAAGAGGGCTTTCTTCGTCGTGCCTTGCTGGATGCACATGCCTTCCAGGGTGCGACGGACCATGACTGCAGCGGCCGTATACAGCTTGGCATCGAAGCATGCACGCGCTTCGATCAGCTCACGCGTTATCGGCGTTGGGATTCCCTGAGCGAGTGCGGCAACCTGCGGCCACAACCGTTGAGACTTATCTGAGTCGTCAGATTTTACGGGATCTTGCCAAAGCTGAGGTTGTCTGCACGCCCCACAGCCGAGGAGGGTGTAGCGAGTCGGCGAGAGGCCTTGATCTGGATGGGGAACGTCGTCATACGTGACCCATTCATTCAAAAGGGACGGACCCTCGCAGTGTGGACACTCAAGCAACCGACTAACTTGGCTCATGTATGCCCCCGGATCTGGCCCATTGACTTGCTGAGCCTAGCGTGACTGCCTCAGCCACGAGGTACCCCTTTTCTGAGATCTGGCGGCTGATTGCTGTGCGCGGCACGGGCGCCGGCCGGGCTGGAGCGGGGCGGAGACAGGAGCGCAGGCCCGGCCGGGGGCCGGGCCGCGCGCGGGGAGCGGAGCGAGCCGCCTTGAACCAGTAGAGAAAGTTGTAACTCAGCCGGTCCGCTGGGGTGATCGGCTTGAAGGCGTGTGCGCAGGCTGGGAATTTCCGCACCTCGGCGCTGAGCGAGTGACAGGAAGATCGCCCGTCACGTCGTCCATGCGATGCGGCGCAGTGCCTCGCCGTATGCCTGAACCTGCTGCTCTACTTCAGCTTGCCCGGACGTCGTTGCGGATCTTGTCCACTTCGCTGGCCAAGGCGTCAAGGTTCACATCTTCGGGCTTGACCGTCGGACGCAGTACCTCGCTCACCGTCGCGACCGTGGAGGCATCAGCCCACGTGCACGCCGCTTCTACCGTATCGAAGTCCACGTCAGGCATCCGCCGAGTGGTCACGCGGCACTGCAGCGGCTCTTGGGAGCCGGGCGGGGTGATAGTGCGGGGTCCGACCAAAGGGACCGGTCCGTTGTCGCGGCGATCCAGTACCCGAAGGAGTTCATCACGTGCCGTCACCGGGCTCAGGACGGTGCCGTAGACCCCGGTGACCGACAGGACCAGCGCCTGAGAGCGGTCGGAAACGGGGTCGTAGGCGCCAAAGGCAGCCGTTGGCTGCTCGACATGCCCCGACATCAGTTCAGCCAGAGTCTCGTCCGGGTCAGCCGCATCACGTTCACGCCGATAATGGCCGTCGGCCAGGCTGTCCGGCATGACCAGCCGGTGGTATGCCGGCACCGTCTGCTGCTGTTTCGGGGATGACTGAGCGGTGTCCGAGCCAGCACCGCTGCCGCATCCGGCTGTTGCCACTACTGCCGCTATGACAGCCGCCCATCCTGTACGCCTCACCACAAGACTCCCTGTTGATACAGCAGTAGATGACCATGACAGCTTTGCAGACCTGACCGTTGCAGAGGGCACTAACCGGCCTCTCCGAAACTCCTCGATGCATGCCCTCGTGAAAGTCAGCGCGGTAGGTGGTGAAACCCGCCGTCTACCGTGCTCAGCCACATCCGGCAGGTAGACATCAGGCATCAACGAGCAACGGCGACTAGAGATCAGTCTGTTGCGGTTTGAACTCATATGCGCAAGCTGGTAGTGCAGCCCTGCTTCGGTGTACGAGGGGCAGGAAGATCACTGGCCGGATCGTCCACGTGATGCGGGTGGTGAAGAAGGTGACCGACACGGTGCAGGGCTCGGAGCGCAGGAGGGCCCGTCGGGTGTCTATGCGGCCGTCGTACAGCCACTGCCATGCCTGCTCGGATGCTTCCGGGTCGAATGCCGGTGAGATGGTGCGGAGGGCGACGGCAACCCAGCGGTCGGCCTGCGGCGCCGTGTAAGCGTCGAAGGATGCCCGGAGTACCAACCCGCCCTCGTCGGTGAGGTCTTCGGTCCAGCACTCACACCAGTAGCCCCGGCGGGCTTCGTCCTTCAGCACAGGTGGTCTCCCGGTCGGGTGCCGGTGAACAGTTCCGCGGTGACCGTGTAGCCGCCCTCGCTGCCATGGACGACGACCCGGTGGGCCAGTGCGGTGACCATGCCCAGGCCCCGGCCGTGTTCGGCCTCGCCGTCCTGGTGCTCGGCCTTCGGGGCCGTGCCAGTTCCTCCGCCGTCTGTCACAGACAGGGCGATCACCTGCCGGGTCACCGCGAGGGCCAGGTGGAAGCTGCCGGATTCCATTCCGCTGGCCGTGTGGAGGATCGCGTTCGCGCTCAGCTCGCTCACGATCAGCTCGGCGTCGTCGGCCAGGGGAGATCCGCGAAGGATGTCGCGGGTCCAGCGGCGGGCCCGGCTCACCTCTTCCGGAAAGCCTGGGCAAGTGAGTCCACAGACCCGGGCGGTGCTCGTATACTCGTGCATACAAGTTCCTTCATACTGGTAGGTCGCCATGTGCAGCGGGTTCGGGCTAGACGAGTTTCACGCCGTCATGGGCGCGGATGGCCGGCGGGGACGTCGCGTCCAATGCGTCCAGGACGCGGATCGCGTACGCCTCGTCGGCAAGCTCGGTGACTTCTTCACGGGTGGCCCAGCGCAGTGCGCGGGTCTCGTCGCCGGTGGTGGGTGTGCCATCGGCCGCTTCGCAGCGGAAGACCAGCGAGACGATCAACCCGGTCATGTTCTTGTAGACGCCGGTCAGGGTCGCGGGAAGTGAGATCTTGATGCCGGTCTCTTCGAGGACTTCGCGCTGGAGGGCTTCGGGGAGGGTTTCCTCGCGTTCGAGGACTCCGCCCGGGGGTTCCCACTTGCCGTTGTCACGGCGTTTGATCAAGAGGGCCCGGCCCTGGTCGTCGACGATGACTCCGGCGACGCTCACGGAGTGCGGACGGTCGGTGCTCACGTTCCTCGGCCCTCTCGGCTGGCTAGGCTCTCCACCGTAGCAACAACAATCGCCCACTCGTCTAGATATCTAAAGGAGTACACGTGCCCTCTCTTCCTTCCGGCTTCCTCGGTGATCTCGACCCCACGAGCGATCGTGCGGTCTTTCGGCAGATCGCCGACCAGTTGCGCGAGGCCATCGACCGTGGGCGGTTCAAGGAGGGTGAAAAACTGCCCTCGGAAGCTGAGCTTGTTGACCACTACGGGGTATCCCGGATGACGGTCCGCAACTCCTTCTCCGTCCTCCAGGGCGAAGGGCTCGTGCACGCCGAGCACGGCAAGGGCGTCTTCGTCCGGCCCCGGCCACCCGTACGGCGTCTCGCCTCCGACCGGTTCGCCCGGCGCCACCGGGAACAGGGCAAGGCCGCCTTCATCGTCGAAGCCAACGCCGCCGGCAGTCACCCTCAGGTCGACAGCCTTGAGGTCAAGGAAGAAAAGGCCAGTCAGGACGTCTCGACACGGCTCGGGTCCGTGCGGCGGGTGCTGGCTCGTCGGCGCCGGTATCTGCTCGACGGGCGGCCGGTCGAGTTCGCCACCTCCTATCTCCCCCTCGACATCGCGCGCGGTACGCCGATCGCTGAGCCGAACCCCGGGCCCGGCGGGATCTACGCCCGCCTCGAAGAGCTGGGGCACCGCCTCGACCACTTCGAGGAGGAGATCCGTGCCCGGATGCCCTCGCCCGCTGAGGTGAAGACGCTCCGGCTGGCCTCCGGTGTGCCGGTGATCCACCTGATCCGGACCGCCTTCGATACCGATGGGCGGGCCGTGGAGGTCTGCGACACGGTCATGGCGGCGGACGCGTACGTGCTGTCGTATCAGCTTCCGGCGACGTGATGAGGTGACTTGCGGTGGTGCGCGGGGGACACTTCTCCGACTCGTACACCCCAACAGGCATACTCGTATAGACGAGTGGGCAAGTGGTGTGGCAGGGTGGTCCGCATGAGCCCGGAGATCGGGTTCGCAGACCGCATCATGTATAGACGAGTAGATGGGTGAACTGCCTTGCGCACCATTCGTGTTGAGACCTCGGCCGCGACGATCCTGCTGACCGAGGCCCCTGAGCCCAAGGTCCGGGACCGGCAGACGGGCGAGATCGCCAAGGACGCCGTCAGCGGGGAAGCACTGATGACGCTCGGCGTCGTCTACATCGAGGACGGGGAATCGTCGCTGGTCAAGGTCACCGTGCCTGAGGGTGGCGTGGCCGAGGGGCTGACGCTGGGGGCGCCGGTCTCGCTGCCGGGGCTGGTTGCCCGGCCGTGGGAGTCCGTGTTCAAGGGGCAGCAGCGACACGGCATCGCCTTCCGCGCCGCCGCCGTGACTCCGGCCGCCTTCCCCGCCGCCATGGGGGCCACCGCCTGATGTCCGATCTGGTGACACTTCTGGAGGTGGGTGGTCCTGTCGCCGCACTCGGCGGCGGGGCCGCCTACACCCGGGCCAAGCACCCCCGCGTGTACTGGCCCACGGTCGGCCTGCCGGTATCCACCGCCCGGCTCCTCGGCTCCTACGGCTCGGTCATGGAGGCGTGCGGACTGACCGTGGCGCCGTCCCGGCTACGGGTCCTCGCCGTCAAGGCCACCACCCGGCGGGAGGTCCGGCCGGTACCGCCTCGGCGGGGCATTATCCGGCCCACCTCGACCGGGCTGCGGCTTCGTCTCCGGCTGGCGCCGGGGCAGGAACCCGCTGATGTCGCTGCCTCGGCCGAACGGCTGCGGCATGCCTGGGGTGTTCACGCCGTGTACGTGACGACGGTCAAGCCGGGCGTGGTCGAACTGCGGCTCGTCGGCTTCGATGTGCTGCGGAACGTGCGGATGCCTCGTAAGGCCACCGCCGAACTCCTCAAGGTGCCTGTAGCACTGCGGGAGGACGCCACTCCCTTCGTACGCGACTACCGCACCATCCCGCACCAACTCACCCTCGGCGCGACGCTGTCGGGGAAGTCCATGTACCTGCGGCACCTGATCACAGGACTCGCCCGACAGTCCGTCGCCCTGGTCGGTATCGACTGCAAGCGGGGCGTGGAGCTGGCGCCGTTCGCCTCCCGGCTCTCCGCCCTGGCCACAGATCCCGACGAGGCCGCCGAGCTGCTGCCCGTGCTCGTCAAGGAAATGGAGGACCGCTACGACCTGATCAAGGCCCGGCAGGGCATCGCACCGGGCACCCCCGACGAGGAGATCACCTCCGACGTCTGGGGTTTGCCCGACAGCGAACGCCCGGTGCCGATCGTGCTGTTCGTCGACGAGGTGGCCGAACTCTTCCTCGTCGCCACGAAGAAGGACGAGGAACGCCGGGACGAGATGGTCACCCAGCTCATCCGGCTCGCCCAGCTCGGCCGCGCCGCCGGGATCTACCTGGAGGTGTGCGGGCAGCGCTTCGGCGCCGAACTGGGCAAGGGCGCCACCATGCTCCGCGCCCAGCTCACCGGCCGGGTCTGCCACCGCGTCAACGACGAAGCCTCCGCGAAGATGGCGCTCGGCGACATCGCCCCAGAAGCGGTTTTCGCTGCCTGCGCCATCGCTCCCGAGCTGCCCGGCCTGGCCGTGGCCGGTGACACCTCCGGCGGCTGGTCCCGCATCCGCACCCCGTACCTCTCCCTCAGCGGCGCCGCCGAGATCTGCCGGGATACGACCCACCTGGTGCCCGACCTGCCCGCACTCAAGCCCTTCAGGCCCGACATCCCCGTACAGCCCGTCGAGTCCTCGGCCCCGGCAGTGCAGCCGCGCCCGGTGACCGACTGACCTTCGCCCACCGCTCACCCCGGTCGGCGTGACCGCCTCTCGCCAACTCCCTACCCCTGCCATGCCTGAATCCGAAAGGAGCCGTACCATGCGCGCCCAACTGGCCCGTGTCGACGCGGTGCTCGTCCAGGCGCTCATCGCCGCCGCGCTGTCCTTCGCCCACCTGCACGACATCGCCTCGGCGGCCGGTCAGGACGGGTGGAAAGCGTGGGCCTACCCGGTCTCGGTCGACCTGCTGCTCGTCGCCGCCTGGCGCCGACTGCGGATTGGTGAGGCGAAAGCGGCCGGGTGGTGCTGGTTCGTCATCGCCCTCACGGCCTCCCTCGGCGCGAACGTCGCCACCGCCGGCCTGCTCGACCTCAACGACGTCCCGGCCTGGCTACGCATCCTCGTCGCGGGCTGGCCCGCCGTCGCCTTCCTCGGCGGAACCCTCCTCGCCCACACCGCCCCGGCAATGACCGACGAGGACCCCGAGGGCACGGACGACACCGTGGACCAGGAGGACGCGCCCGAACTCACCCCCGAGGAACCGCCGCCGACACCACCGGCCATCGAGCCACCGCCGCCCGAGCGGCCCGCCGTCGCCGTCCCGGCCGCCCTCGTCGAACACGCCCGCAAAGTCGCCGCCGAACACCACGCCCGCACCGGAACACCCATCGACACCCCGACCCTCCGCGCTCGCCTCGGCGTCCCCGCGCCCATGGCCGAAGCCATCGCCGCCCACCTCGCCCCGACCGGGAGCTGACCCGTGCCCCTCTTCTGCTTCAACACCGCCGCCGACTACCTCGAAGCGGCCCGCGAGATGGCCGTCAGCGGCCGTACCACGCTGGCCCGGCTCCTCGCCGAAGAAGCCGCCGACCGCGTCACGGACCCCGCCGAAGCCGCCCGCATCCTGCACGACTTCCCCGGCCCCAGCCTGCGACAGGAGGACTGATCATGCCCAACCGCCGCTTCCGCAACGTCACCCGCATCGGCCCCGTCCAGGTCGCCACGTCCTACGACGGCCGGGGCCGTGAGAAGCACACCGCCGCCTGTACGGCCCCGCGCTGCGGCTTCTCCGCCGACTACGACAGCCGCGCCGCCGCCGAGCTGGCCGCCCGCACCCACCGCTGCCCCGTCCGCTGATCCTCCGAAGGGACCCCGCACACCGTGACCGTCAGCCTGCCGCTCGTCGTCGTCCTCGGCTTCTTCGCCTGGGGCGCGGTCAAGTTCCTCGGCGTCCGCGCCTGGGTCGTCGTACTGATCGCCCTCTTCGGCTTCTACCTCTCGCAGACCTTCCTCGCCCCCGCCATCGAGTCCGGCACGCGCTCCGGCGTGGACGTCATAAACGGCTCACATGCCTAGACGAGTAGATGAGGAGAGTCTGACCGTGTTCCTGCCCAAGTACCCCGACAGCCCCACTCCGCCGCCCGCGCACTCCCACGCCCCGGCTGATCCGGCGCCCGTACGTCGCTCGCTCCCGGCGGTCTCCATCAGCCCCGGAGTCGTGGCGGCCGTGGTCGTGGGCGGTGTCGTCCTCACCGCGCTCCTGGCCGCCGTCGCCGTCTCGGCCGTCTCCGTGGCCATCGCGGCCGTGGTCCTGCGCTCCCTGATCCGCGAGCAGAACCGGCGCTGAACGCGCCCCGGCACCCGGGGCGGCGCACACGACCAAGCATCCGCCGCCCCGGGGCCATCACTCCTGACCGAGCCAGTCAGAAGGAGAATCGCCATCTTCACCCGCACCACACCGCCCCCGCTCCCGGAACTCGCGAAGCTGGCCGAGCACGGCACCCTGCCCGGTATCCTCCGTCAGCTCTCCGGCCTCGGCGGCTGCGTCAACCCGATCCGCCTCGATGGTCACCGCACCGAGCACGACGTCGACACCACGACCGGCGAGATCGGCCGCGTCCTCCAGCACCTCGACTCCACCGACCTCCCGGCCGGCCAACTCCTTGTCCGCTGCAACAACCGTCGTACGACTCGGTGCGCGGCCTGCTCCGAGGTCTACCGTCGCGACACCTTCCACCTGATCACCTCCGGCCTGCGCGGCGGCAAGGGCGTCCCCGAACACGTCGCCACCCACCCCCGCGTCTTCGCCACCTTCACCGCACCAAGCTTCGGCCCGGTCCACAACCGCCCTTCCAACGGGCGCCCGTGCCGCTGCGGCACCCGACACGACCAGGACGACGCTGCACTCGGTACCTCGCTCGACCCGGACACCTACGACTACGAAGCGGCCGTTCTCTGGAACGCCCACGCCGGACCGCTCTGGCGACGCTTCTCCACCTACCTGCGCCGGGAAGTCGCCAAGCGCGCGGGCCTGTCACAACGCCGGTTCCGCGACCACGCCCGCGTCTCATTCGCCAAGGTCGCCGAGTACCAGAAGCGAGGCGCAGTCCACTTCCACGCCGTCATCCGCATCGACGGCCCCACCGGCGGCGACACCCCACCCCCGGCATGGGCCACCGCCGAACTCCTCACCGACGCCATCGGCACCGCCGCCGCCAAAGTGCGCGTGGACGGCCCGGTCATCGACGGACGCGCCCACGTCTTCATCTTCGGCCGCCAACTCGACGTCCGTACCATCCGCTCCGCCGACTTCAACGACGGCCAGGAGCTGACCGAGCGCGCGGTTGCTGCGTACATCGCCAAGTACGCGACCAAGGGCGCCGAGACAGCTACGGGAGCTCTCGACCGGCCGCTGAAGTTCGCCGCCGAGCTGGCCCAGTTCGACATCAGTGACCACGCCCGCCGCCTCATCCGAACCGCCTGGTTCCTCGGCGCACGCAAGAGCCTCGAACATCTCCGCCTGCGCGCCTGGGCCCACATGCTCGGCTTCCGCGGCCACTTCTCCACCAAGTCGCGCCGCTACTCCACCACCCTCGGCGCCCTTCGCGACGCCCGTGCCGAATGGCGCCGAGCGCAAGCGGCAGCCGCAGCACCCGAGCGAGAGACCGACACGACATACGTCCTCGCGCACTGGGTCTTCGCCGGAACAGGTCTGTCCGACACCGAAGCCTGGCTTGCCGCATCCCTCGAACCCGCCCCCGGAACGGAAGGAGAACCCACCCGTGGCTGACCGCTACCTCACCGTGGCGCAGGTGGCCGAACTCCTCGGCACCACGGAACGCTTCCCGCGCCGACTGATCGCCGAGCGACGCATTGCGTTCGTCAAGGTCGGCCGACACGTCCGCATCCCAGAGAGCGCGGTGAATGCCTTCATCGACGCCAACACGGTGCAGCCGATCGGCCACCGGCGCGGCTCTCTCCGGAGGGTCGCCTGATGGCCAACAAGAAGGGGAGGCGCAGAAACTTCGGGTCGGTCCGGCAGCTGCCCTCCGGCCGCTGGCAGGTCCGCTACCGCGACCCGGAGACGGGCCAGTTGCGTCCGGCCGAGAAGACCTACCCGACCAAGACCGATGCTCAAGCCGCTCTCACGCACGTCGAGTCCGACATCACGCGTGGGCAGTGGTCGGACCCTGACGCCGGGGCGGTGAACTTCGAGGAGTACGCAACCGCGTGGCTGCGGGACCGGAAGCTTGCCGACCGCACCCGAGAGCGGAACGAGTCGGTGGTGCGGCTGCATATCCTGCCCACCTTCGGGGCCGGGTCGGTGGCCGACGTGACGACAGCTCGGGTGCGTAGCTGGCGCGGCAGGCTCCTGGCGGCCGGCATCGGTGAGCCGACCGTGGTCAAGGCGTACCAACTGCTGCGGGCCCTGATGAACACGGCGGTGGATGATGAGCTGATCCGGCGCAACCCGTGCCGCGTCAAGGGGGCGGATCGCTACGACGTGCCCGAGCGGCCGATCCTCACCGTGCCCGAGGTCTTCGCCGTCGCCGACTCCATCGCGCCGCGCTACCGGCTGCTCGTGCTCTTGGCTGCCTTCACCACGCTGCGCTTCGGGGAGCTGGCGGCCCTGCGGCGTCGGGACCTCGATCGGGAGGGGCTGACTGTCACTGTTCGCCGGGCTCAGGCTGAGTTGCAGAGCGGGCGGCTTTTCGACAAGGCACCGAAGTCTGCGGCCGGGGTGCGTACCGTCTCCTTCCCGGCCGAGCTGCTCGACGACGTCACGCGTCACCTGGAGCAGTTCGGCGCTCCTGGCCGTGACGGTCACGTCTTCGTCGGGCCGCAGGGCGGGCAGCTACGGCGGAGCAACTTCCGTGACGACTGGGTCAAGGCCCGGAAGGCGGCAGGTGTCACGTCAGAGCTGCACTTCCACGATCTTCGGCACACCGGCAACACCCTGGCCTCGACCGCTGGGGCCAGTACCCGTGAGCTGATGACTCGCATGGGCCACAGCAGCTCGCGCGCCGCGCTGATCTATCAGCACATGACCAGTGACCGTGACCGGGCCATCGCTGATCGGCTCGGAGCCATGATTCGCGAGGGTGGGGGAGAGGCCACCCCCGGCTAGGGGATGTGGATTCGTAGTGGATTAGTGGCACGCGTGTGGCACGGCTTCGAACGCGACGAAGGGCCAGCTTGGGAGGAAACCCTCCTGAGCTGGCCCTTTTGCTGTGCCCCCGGCAGGATTCGAACCTGCGACACCCGCTTTAGGAGAGCGGTGCTCTATCCCCTGAGCTACGAAGGCGGGGATCTGTCGGAAAACGTGTCTGAAAGTCTGCCGAGGTAGGCGGACGCTCAGGCTTGCTCAGCGACAGGTCGTGATAGCGGCCCGTGAGGGCGTAGCCACCGCGGTCAGTGTAGCGGGTGGTGCCTGATCCGAGGACGGAGAGATGTGCGTACTGGCTCGGCCTGCGAGCGCGTGGGTGATCTTGGCTCGAGCGACGGAGTTGCTCAGCCACGCGTAGCCGATGTAGATCAGCAGGGCCGCGTTCGTTCCGTAGGCAGGGACTCTCTTGTGGGGGTGGCCCTGGTCGAAGCGTGAGTGCTGGGACTCGCTGTCCCGGCGGAAGCCCTTGAGGCGGCGGCCGGTGTGGGTGTCCGGCGGGATCTGCCTCAGGTGCTCGGTGCGGTTGAAGCGCTGCCGCTTGGTCGAGGGATCGATCTCCCGGTCCTCCGGGGTTTCGTCGACTCGGATGCGCAGGGTGTGGTTCTTCACTCGGCAGGGGATGGTCAGCCGGTGGTGGAAGCGGGTCCGCTTCGACTCGCGGCGCTCGAGTTCTTCCACGGGCAGCGGCGTGTAGTGCGTCGTGCCGTCGTCAGTGATCAGTCGTTTGCAGACGCGGCCCTCGGCGACGTAGAGGTCGTGGCGGCAGGGACCCGTCCTCGAAACGTTGGAGGGGCTCCGGTGCGAGCCCGCCGTGCTGGGTGGTGAAGACGGCGAGGCCGTCCGCGATGAGCGGGGCACGGTGGGAGTCGCGGAGGGCGGTGTCGTAGGTGATGGCGCGCAGACCGGGGGCTCGGCGGAGGATGTACCGGGCGAGCTTGACGAAGGCGGTGCCTTCGTCGTCGCGATGGGGGTCGGGCTCGGCTGACTTGTGGCGGATGGACTTGAGGCCCAGGATGACTCGATGCCCAGGATGACTCGGCTGTGTGGAATGTCGCTGATGCGGACGGCCGTGGACATGCCGCCCGTGTGCCTCCCGGTGCCCGTGGGCGACGACACCGTTCTGGAGTTTCGGGCTCGCGTCAACAGCTGGCTCTGGGGAACGCCGACGCAGGACGATCGTCGGCTGGTCGCACTGGCCGCCGTACTGATCCCCCTGCTGTCCCTTTCGATGTTCCGGCGCGAAGATCCCGTTCTTCTGTGTGCGCAGCGCGCCAGGAGAAGCGGCCGTGGGTCGATCCGCTACGGGTCGCCGCAGCAGTGTGCGCGGCCGAGAGAATGCTCGGCCGCCGCCACTCCGTGAACCGCATCGTCGGGAACATCGCCGATCTCCGGATTCCCGATCATCGCCACGTGCCGTGGCGGATGGACATCATGGAGTGGGCGTACGGCCCGGCTTCGCGGCCGAATCCCTACATCGATGAACTGGTACGACTCCAAGTGATCGCCCCGAGTGGCTGCGCGTACGTCTGACCACGGCGTTCGTCGTGCCGCGTCCGTTCGCCTTCCGGAGCTCGGCCCGTTCAGCGAGCGGGGCGGGGGCGCACGGTGGTGCCGAGGGCGATGACGGAGGCCAGCAGGGACAGGCCGGCCAGTACGCCGAACATCTGCGGGTATCCGCCCATGGGCAGGGCGAGTGCGGCTCCGGCGAACGGTGCCAGTGCGGCGGCCGCTGTGGCGGGGGCGGCGAGGAGGCCGGACAGCCGGCCGTAGTGGGTGGTACCCCAGTGGTCGGTCACCGCGGTGGCCTGGAGCAGGGTGAGGTTGCCTCGGACCGTTCCGGCCGCGATCGACAGGACGACCAGCAGGGCGTACGGGCCGGGGGCGAGCGCCAGGGCGGCCGTGGTGACGCCGCCGAGTGCGATCAGGGCGGTCGTGCGGGCGGTCGGACGAGTGCGGCGTACAGGGTGCGGCCCAGCGTCTGGCCGGCGCCGCCGAGGCCGAGGGCCCAGGCGGCCTGGGCGGTCGTGTAGCCCCGTTCGAGCAGCAACGGGACCAGGGCGATGACGACGGCGTACATCGCGAACGCCGAGAGGGTCAGCGCTGCGGCCAGCATCCAGAAGGGGCGGGTGCGCTCCGCCCGGGCAGACCCCTGCTCGACGTGGGCGGGCGGCGGTGGCGCATCCGGCCAGGGTGCTTTCAGGGCCAGGGCGTGCGCCGGGATCGTGATCGCGGCCAGGACCGCGGCCAGCACCACGTAGGTCATGCGCCAGGACATGTGGCCGGCGAGGGCAGCGGTGACGGGGGCGAAGACGGTGGAGGCGAGGCCGCCGGCGAGGGTCACGATGGTCAGGGCGCGCAGGTGGTCGGGGGCCCACCAGCGGGTGAGGGCGGCAAAGGCGGGCTGATAGAAGGTGGCCGCCATGGCGAGTCCGGCGAGCAGCCATCCGGCCGCGAAGACGGCGATGTTGGGGGCGGCGGCCACGACCAGGAGGCTCAGGGTGCCGAGCACCGAGCCGGTGGTCATGATGGTGCGCGGCCCGCGGTGATCGAGCAGGCGGCCCACCCGGATGCCGGCGAAGGCCGAGACGAGGAGTGCCGCGGAGAACGCGGCCGTGGTCATGCCCGTGGACCACCCGGTGCCGGCGGTGATCTGGGGGTTCAGGACGGGGAAGGCGTAGTAGACGATGCCCCAGCTGGTGATCTGCGTGACACAGAGGGCGGGCAGGGCGGCGCGGGGCCGCGACCGGTCCCCTGTTCCGGTCGCGGCCCCGCTGTCGCGGGTGTTGAGGTCGGTCACGAGCCGCAACAGCCGCCCGCCGGAGCCTCCTCGACGGCCACCGCTGCTGCCGCAGGCGCGCCGAGCCGGACGAGCTGGGGTTCCGGCGCGGCGCAACAGCCGCCGCCGTCGGCCTGCCGGGCGTCGGGGACGTCGAACAGGCCCGCGCCGCCGCAGACTCCGGTTTCGGGGAGGGTGAGTTCGACGCGGTCGGCGGCGTCGAGGTCGCCGGCGATCGCCGCGGCGACGGAGCGGACCTGCTCGTAGCCGGTCATGGCGAGGAAGGTCGGGGCGCGGCCGTAGGACTTCATGCCGACCAGGTAGACGCCCTGCTCGGGGTGGGACAGCTCGCGGTGGCCGTGCGGGTAGACGGTGCCGCAGGAGTGCTGGTTGGGGTCGATCAGCGAGGCCAGCTCGACCGGGGCCTGGAGCCGCTCGTCCAGGTTCAGGCGGACCTCGGACAGGAAGGACAGGTCGGGGCGGAACCCGGTCAGTACGATCACCTCGTCCACCGGCTCCAGCCGCCGTCCGTCCTCGCCCACCAGCACCAGACGACCGTCGCCGTCGCGCTCGAACGCTTCGGTACGGAAGCCCGTGACCGCGTCGGCGTGGCCGTCGTCGACGGCGGCCTTCGCCGCCAGGCCCAGCGCGCCGCGGGCGGGCAGCTGGTCGGCGGTGCCGCCGCCGAAGGTGGAGCCGGAGATGCCTCGGCGCAGGATCCACACCGCGTGCGTGCCCGTGCCGTCCTCGGACTTGGCCAGGTCGGCGAGGTAGGCCAGCGCGGTGAAGGCGGAGGCGCCGGAGCCGATCACGGCGGTGCGCCTGCCCGTGTAGCGGGCGCGGACGGCGGGGTCCTTCAGGTCCGGGACGCGGTAGGTGATCCGGTCGGCCGCCGCCTTCTCGCCGAGCGCGGGCAGTCCGCTGCCGCCGGCCGGGGACGGCGTGGTCCAGGTGCCGGAGGCGTCGATCACCGTGCGGGCGAAGATCCGCTCTTCGCGGCCGTCGGCGTGGGCGACGTGTACGACGAAGGGCTGGGTCTCGCGGTCGGCGTCGACGATCCGGTCACGGCCGGCCCGGGAGACGCCGGTGACCGTGACGCCGGTGCGGACACGGTCGCCGAGGACATCGGCGAGCGGCCGCAGGTACTGCTCCGTCCAGTCTCCGCCGGACGGGTACGTCGCCGGGTCGGGCCTGGTCCAGCCGGTCGGGGCGAGGAGCTTCTCGGCGGCAGGGTCGACGACTTCGCCCCAGGTGGAGAACAGGCGCACGTGGCTCCACTCGCGGACGGCCGCGCCGGCACTGTCGCCCGCTTCCAGAACGAGGGACTCGATGCCGCGCTCGACGAGGTGGGCGGTGGCGGCGAGTCCGGCGGGGCCGGCTCCGATGACGACGACGGGGAGCTGCTGGGTGCTCATGATGCTCGGTCTCCTCAAGGGGGCGAAGGGGTTCAGCGCGCGTGGGTGAAGGCGGTCAGCTGGATGTGCTGCCGAAATTCTTCCGCTCGGGCGGCGCTGTCGCCGACCTGGGCACCGGTGTCGCAGAACCTGACACCGGTCGGATGGCGGGCGGCGCGGCGGGCGCGGGCTGCGGTGAGCACGGTACGGAGAGCGGCAGTCACGACGACTCCTTGCTTCGATGTCTGTCGATACATTGGAGCTTGCCACCCGTATCGACGAGTGTCAACATAGACGAATGCCGAAGTCAGAGGTTGTGGAGCTGTCCGTCCTCCAGGAGGACAGTGCGGTGCCGTGCTGCCCGCCGATCACGGCCGGGGAGCTGTCCCCGGCGGACGCGGAGAAGATGGCCGCCATGTTCAAGGCCCTGTCGGACCCGGTGCGTCTGCGGCTGTTCTCCAAGATCGCCTCCCACCCGGGCGGGGAGGCGTGCGTGTGCGACATCTCCGACGTCGGCGTCTCCCAGCCGACCGTCTCCCACCACCTGAGGAAGCTGCGCGAGGCCGGCCTGCTGACCTCCGAGCGGCGCGGCACCTGGGTCTACTACCAGGTCGCCCCGTCCGTGGTGGCGGCCATGTCCGCCATGCTCGATCTGCGCGGCTGACCACCGCCGCCGGGACGGCGGCGGTCAGTCACCGCAGTCGGGCGGGCAGCAGCGCAGCAGGTACTCCTTGAGCGCGTCCAGGCGGCCCGCCATGGTGGTCCCGTCGGCGCGGTAGAAGACCTGCTTGCCCTCCTTGCGGGAGAGGACCAGGCCGCCGCGGCGCAGCAGGCTCAGATGCTCGGAGGCGGTCGAGGGTTTGAGACCGCACCGCTCGGCGATCTCCCCGACGGTCAGCTCACCACCGCCCGCGAACTGCCGCATGACCAACTGGCGGGTCTCGCTCGCCAGGGCCTTGAGGAAGTCGGCCGTCGCCGGGTCGACCCCCTCGCCCGCACCACCGCTCTCCGGTACCGCTTCACGGCTCATATTTCGTCACTTCCCGAAACAACGACGTCAGAGGGAGAAGGGTCTCATGGAGCACCACGCCGACCTCGTCGTCATCGGCGCCGGCCAGTCCGGTCTCGCCACTGCCGCTCTCGCGCCCCGCCACGGCTTCGCCCGCACCCTCGTCCTGGAGGCCGCCGAACAGGTCGGCGGGTCCTGGCCGCACTACTACGACAGCCTCACCCTGTTCTCCCCCGCCCGGTACTCCTCGCTGCCCGGCATGCGATTTCCCGGCGACGGCGACGGCGACGGCGACAGCGACGGCGACCGCTACCCGACCCGGGACGAGGTGGTCGGCTACCTGCGTGCCTACGCCCGCCGCCTCAACGCCGACATCCACACCTCCACCGCCGTCACCTCGGTGCTGCTCCGCGACGGCGCCCGGGTGGTGCGCACGGCTGACGGTGCCGAGTTCACGGCGCGTGCGGTCGTGGCCGCGACCGGCGCGTTCCGCAGCCCGTACACGCCGAACGTGCCCGGGAGCGAGGAGTTCGCCGGGCGGTCGCTGCACGCCGTCGACTACCGCAACCCCGAACCGTTCGCCGGTAAGCGGGTCGTGGTCGTGGGCGGCGGCAACTCGGCCGTCCAGATCGCCGCCGAACTCGGCGCGGTCACCGAGACCACGCTGGCCACCCGGCGGCCGATCGGCTGGACGAAGCAACGTCCGCTGGGCCGGGACGTGCACTGGTGGTTCCAGCGCACCGGCTTCGACATCGCTCCGCTGAGCCGGCTGCTGGAGAGGATGCCGGTGTCCGTCCTCGACGACGGTCGCTACCGCACGGCTCTCACCGCCCACGGCGTGGAGCGGCGCGAGATGTTCACCCGCCTCACCCCGGACGGTGTCGTGTGGGCGAACGGCGCCAAGGAAGCCGTCGACACGGTCCTCTGGGCCACCGGCTACCGCCGCACCTTCCCCTACCTGAACGGCAGTGACGCCCTGGACTCCGACGGCCGGCCCCGGCACCACGGCGGCATCGCCACCGCCCCCGGGCTCGGGTTCGTCGGCATCGAGTTCCAGCGCAGCTTCTCCTCCAACACCCTGCGCGGCGTCGGACGCGACGCCGCACACGTCCTGTCCCGGCTCGGCCGCTCACGCTGACCGCAGCGCCAACGGTCGCTCGGCCCCCTTCGAACCGTCTCCGAACCGGGCGTCCACTGTCGGCGCAGCCCCGCCTCCGCGGCCGGCTCCCGGCTGCCGGGGGCGGCCGGGAGCCGGGGACCGGCTGCCCGACCTGCCCCGCGGATCACAGGCGCGCACGGCGGCACCGGGCTGGCACCTGCTGCTGTCCGGGCCACCACCCCGCTGGCCGGACGAACGGCTCTCCCCGGCCCTGGCGGGGCGGGCCGGCCTGGTCTCCGGCCACCGGCCCGGCGGACAGGGCCCGTGGCCGGGCGTCGCGCAGGGACTCGTCCGCCCCGACGGCTACCTGGGCCATGTCGCACGGGGGGACGACTCGGACGGCCCGCGGGCCTACCTGGACCGCTGGTTGCCGATCGGCCGCCGCTGGTTCCACCCGCCGCAACGCGCCCGTCGGGATCAGGCGGGCCGGACCGGCACAGGATCTGGCGGTTCTGGTCCTTCCACACCGTCACGACCGACGGCCGCGGAATGCTCCCCGGGCCGTCCGGCCACACGGCTCCCGGGTTCTCGGCCGTGGCGCCGTTCGTCTCCCCCGGGTGCTGGGGCGCGACGAGGACGCGATTCCCGGTGATGATCGGGCCGCGGCACTCCGCACCGACCGGGACGGTCAGGAACTGTTTCACGTGGCCGCGTCGGGAACTCTTCACGGGGGCCGCGAAGAGGCCGTCGTTCGAGCCCGGCGCGCTGCCGTCGGTGGCGATCCACAGATTGCCGTGGACGTCGAAGGCGACATTGTCGGGGCAGGGGGTCGGGCTGGCCCGGCTCTTGTCGAAACCGGCGAAGTACGTCGAGGGGTCGTCGGGGGCGCCGCAGACCGGCATCAGGCGCCAGGCGAAGGACAGCGCGGCCGCGTCGCCGCGCCGCTCCTCCAGCTCCAGGATGTGACCGTGCTTGTTGCCGGTGCGCGGGTTGGCCTCGTCGGGACCGGCCTTGCCGGCGGCGCCGCGGTCCTTGTTGTTGGTCGGCGCGACGTGGACGCGGCCGGTGTACGGGTGAGGCCCGACGTCCTCGGGGCGGTCCGTCTTCGTCGCCCCGGCCCTGTCGGCGGCCAGGCGGGTGAAGACGTCCACCTCGTCCGCGCTCATGCCGGGCACGTGTGACACCGGGCCCGACGCGAGCGGGGTCCACTGGCCGCCGCCGTCGAACTCGCCGTCCGCCGGGAGGCTTCCGCTGCCGTCGATCTCCTCGGCGGGGCTGTTGCCGGTGAACTTCGCGACGTACAGGGTGCCTTCGTCCAGCAGTCGCATGTTGTGCTCGCGGGCGGTGCGGCCGGTGCCCTTCTCGCAGACGTGCTCGCAGACGTGCTCGCAGACGTGCTTGGAGACGTATTTGCAGAGGTGGTCGAAGCGTTCGTCGTCGCCCATGTAGAGCGCGACGCGGTCGTCCGCGGTCGTCCGCGGTCAGGCGGGGCTCGGTGGCCTCGTGCTTGAAGCGGCCGAGCGCGGTGCGCTTGTGCGGGGTGGATCCGGGGTCGTACGGGTCGATCTCGACCACCCGGCCGTGCCGGTCGGGCTCGTCGGGTTCCTTGGCGATGTCGAAGCGGTCGTCGAACTGTTCCCACTTGCGCTCGCCGGCACCAGTGGGCAGGCCGCAGCGGGCCGGCCGGGCCCTGGCGAAGGGATCAGTGACGGCGGAGGCATGGGCGAGGTACTGGCTGAAGTTCTCCTCGCCGGTCACTCCAGCCCTCCACTCCTGCCACCGCCACCTTGAAACAAGATTAGTCTATATAGATGGGTGGCTATCGTTCACTCGTCAAGGGTCTCTCGTACACCGCGTGTTCATATAGCCAGACTTCTATCAATGGTGTCCGAACGGAGCGCGCAGGCGCCCTGATCCAGAACGCCGGGGAGCCGGCAGACACGAGGGTCGAGAGTCGTGAACCTTTCCACTACGTTGCGCCGGGCCAAGGCACCCCTGGCCCTGACGGCCGCCGTGATGCTGGCTGCGAGCGCGTGCGGCGGCGGCGACGCCGGCTCGGGCGGCAGTGGTGACGAACTGTCGGGCACGGTCAAGATCGACGGATCCAGCACGGTGGCTCCGCTGACCAGTGCGGCCTCCGAGTTCTACGCCGAGGAACAGCCGAAGGTCCGGGTCACGGTCGCCACGTCCGGCACCGGCGGCGGTTTCAAGAAGTTCTGCGTCGGCGAGACCGACATCTCCAACGCCTCCCGTCCGATCAAGGACGAGGAGATCGCGACCTGCAAGGACAACAGCATCGAGTACCAGCAGTTCTCCGTCGCCAACGACGGCCTCTCCGTCGTGGTCAGCAAGGACAACGACTGGGCCGAATGCCTCACCGTCGAGCAGCTCAAGAAGATCTGGGAGCCCGGCTCCAAGGTGAACAACTGGAACCAGGTCGACTCCAAGTTCCCCGACGAGCCGCTGAAGCTCTTCGGCGCGGGCACCGACTCCGGCACCTTCGACTACTTCACCGAAGCCATCAACGGCGAGGAAGGCGCCTCCCGCACCGACTACAGCGGCAGCGAGGACGACAACGTCACCGTGACCGGTGTCTCCGGGACCAAGGGCGGCATGGGCTACTTCGGCTTCTCCTACTACGAGGAGAATGCGGACAAGCTGAAGCTGCTCCAGGTCGACGGCGGTGACGGCTGTGTCACGCCGAGCGTGGAGACGGTGCAGGACGGCTCGTACAAGCCGCTGGGCCGGCAACTGTTCATCTACCCCTCGGCCAAGGCGCTGCAGCGGCCCGAGGTGGTCGACTTCGTCGAGTACTACGTCGAGAACAACAAGAAGATCGCCGAGGACTCGAAGTTCATCCCGCTCAACGCGGAGCAGGAGAAGGAGCTCGAGGCGGCCCTGGCGACGCTGAAGGAAGCCGCCAAGTGACCGGCTCCACCACTTCGTCCGCGCTACGGCGAAGCCGTGATCAAGGGACTGCTGCTGACCGCGGCCCTGGTGTCGGTCGCCACCACCGTGGGAATCGTCGTCTCCCTGATCCCCCCGGCCGTGGACTTCTTCCGCACGGTGAGCCTGTCCGAGTTCCTCACCGGCACCGAGTGGACACCGCTGTTCGCCGACAAGCACTTCGGCGTACTGCCCTTGGTCGCCGCCACTCTCGTGATCACCGGCATCGCCCTGCTCATCGCCGTGCCCGTCGGTCTCGGCGCGGCGATCTACCTCAGCGAGTACGCCAACCCCCGCCTGCGCACGTGGCTCAAGCCCAGCCTGGAGGTCCTCGCCGGCATCCCCACCGTGGTCTACGGCTTCTTCGCGCTCGCCTTCATCACTCCGCTGCTGAAGGACATCCTGCCGAGCGACTGGACACCCGACGTCCGCAACGGACTGGCCGCGGGTCTGGTGATGGGCGTGATGATCGTGCCCACCATCGCCTCGCTCACCGAGGACGCGCTGTCCGCGGTGCCGCACGCACTGCGCGAGGGCTCCTTCGCACTCGGCTCCGGCAAACGCACGACCTCGGTCCGCGTCGTCGTCCCCGCAGCCCTGTCCGGCATCGTCGCCGCCTGCGTCCTCGGCGTCTCCCGGGCCGTCGGCGAGACCATGATCGTGCTCATCGCGGCGGGTGTGAGCGCCGACTTCACCATCAGGCCGCTGGGCGAGATGGAGACCATGACCGCCTTCATCGCGCGTGCCGCCTCCGGCGACGTCCCGGTGGGCTCGATCTCCTACAACACCATCTTCGCGGTGGGCGCGCTGCTGTTCCTGGCGACCTTCGTGATGAACCTGATCAGCATCCGGCTGGTCCGCAAGTACCGGGAGGTGTACGAATGACCGCCCCCGTCAAGGACATGACACCGGCAGCGGCGGCAGGCCGCGGAACACTGGCCGGACCGCGCTTCCGGCCGGGCGAGACCCTGTTCCGCTGGTTGCTGCTCGCCTGCCTCGCCCTGGGCATCGTCTTCCTGATCTCCCTGCTGGCGTACGTCGTCGTCGAGGCGTGGCCGCGTCTGGACTCCCGGCTGTGGACCAACTTCCCCTCCATCCGCCGCCCCGAGAACGCGGGCGCCCAGTCGGCGATCTTCGGCACGATCTGGGTCATCTCCTTCACCGCGCTGTTCTGCCTGCCGACCGGCGTCATGGCGGCGATCTATCTGGAGGAGTACGCGGACCAGGAGCGCTGGTACAACCGGCTGATCGAGGTCAACATCCAGAACCTGGCCGCGGTGCCGTCGATCATCTACGGCATCCTCGGACTCGGCCTGCTCGCCCGGCAGTTCGCGCTGGGCACCACGGTGCTCACCGCCTCGCTGACGCTGTCCCTGCTGGTGCTGCCCGTGGTGATCATCTCGTCGAGGGAGGCGATCAGGGCCGTCCCGAGGTCCATCCGGCAGGCGTCGCTCGCCCTGGGTGCCACCCAGTGGCAGACGATCTGGCGCCAGGTGCTCCCCGCCGCCGTGCCGGGCATCGCGACCGGATCGATCCTGGCGCTGTCCCGGGCGATCGGTGAGGCAGCACCGGTGATCATGCTCGGTGCGGTCACCTTCGTCATGTTCAACCCCGAGGGGCTGCAGAGCGAATACACCGTGCTCCCGGTCCAGATCTACAACTGGATCAGCCAGTCCCGCGAGGAGTTCCACCACCTGGCCGCCGCCGCGATCATCCTCCTGCTGGCGATCCTGCTGGTGATGAACGCGGCCGCGATCTGGCTCCGCAACCGCTACAGCCGCCGGTGGTGACCGCCGTGCCCGAGACCCCCAGCTTCCGAGAGACGCCAGTGACCGCTGTGCAGGAGACCGCCATGACCTCTCCCTCCGACGCCGCCCGCGGCGGCACCAAGACCCCGCAGGTCAGCTTCCGCGAGGCGCCGGACCTGACCAGCCCCGTCTTCGAGGTCGGCGGCCTGTCCGTCTTCTACGGCGACCACGAGGCCGTCCGCGACGTCAACATGACCATCGGACAGCGGCAGATCACCGCGATGATCGGCCCGTCCGGCTGCGGCAAGTCCACCGTACTGCGCTGCTTCAACCGCATGAACGACCTCATCCCGACCGCCCGCGTGGCCGGAAAGATCCACTACCACGACGAGGACCTGTACGGCCGCGACGTCGACCCCATCGAGGTGCGCCGCCGGATCGGCATGGTCTTCCAGAAGCCCAACCCGTTCCCCAAGTCGATCTACGACAACATCGCGTACGGCCCCCGGGTGGGCGGCTTCAAGGGCAATCTCGACGACCTGGTCGAGGAGACCCTCACGCATGCCGCGCTGTGGGACGAGGTCAAGGACAAGCTCAAGGCCTCCGCGCTGGCGCTCTCCGGCGGCCAGCAGCAACGGCTGTGCATCGCCCGCACCGTCGCGGTCAAGCCGGAGGTGATCCTCATGGACGAGCCCTGTTCGGCCCTGGACCCGATCGCCACCGCGAAGATCGAGGACCTCATGGAGCACCTGGCCCAGGAGTTCACGATCGTCATCGTCACGCACAACATGCAGCAGGCCGCACGCGTCTCGCACCGCACCGCCTTCTTCACCGCGGACGTCGACGACAAGGGCGTCCGCCACGGCCGTCTCGTCGAGTACGACGAGACCGAGCGGATCTTCTCCAACCCCTCCGACCAGCGCACCGAGGACTACATCTCCGGCCGCTTCGGCTGACCGGTGACCGGTCCGACGTCCGCCCCTTTGCGCACCACACGTGAAGGAGTACCACGGGTGACACCCGATGCAGCACCACCGCAGACCGCGGCCGGCTCTCCCGGCGGCCCGGGCGACAACAGGTCCCTGGACCTGCTGCTGGCCGAGCCCGACGAAGAGCTCGCGGTTCAGGCCCTCAGTCGTTTCGAGGGCGCCGGCATCCGCACGCTCCTGTGCCACGACGGTGCCGAGGTCCTGTTGCAGGCCGGTGTCCGCCGGCCGCGCGCGGTCCTGCTCGGCGCCCCGCTGCCGCTGGTGGACGCCGCGCGGGTCACCGAGCTGATCGCCCGGCTTCACCCGGTACCGGTTCTGGTGGGAGCCGGGCCGGACGGGGTGGCGGAAGCGACGGCCGCGGTGACGGCCGGAGCGATCGCGTTCGTCGCCCGTCCCTACCGGATCGAGGAGATCGCTCCACTCCTCAGGTCCGGCTGGGACGAGGGCGACGGCTCCGCGGCCTCCCTGTCGGTCGGAGACATCGAGCTCGATCCGGCGGGTTTTCACGTCTACGTCCGCGGCCGGCCACTGCAGTTGCCGGTCCGTGAGTTCCTGCTGCTGCGCTACTTCATGGAGCGGCCCAACAGGGTCATCAGCCGCCGCGAGCTCACGCGGGCCCTGTGGGGCACGGAAGCGCCGGACAGCAACACCCTCACCGTGCATGTGCGCAGGGTGCGCCACAAGCTGCGGGTCGAGGGAGAGAGCTGCTGCACGATCGACGCCATCCGCGGCATGGGATACCGGTTGGAGTGCGGCTCCACGTGCTCCCGAGAGGCGGGCGCCGACCCGTCGGCCACGCCGACGCCCACGGAATAGGAAGGGGTGGGGGCGAGCGGCCGGTGGACGCGGGGCCCGAGGAGGAGGACTCGTACATCGACCTGCCTGTGTGGGCCGTGCGCCACCCCCGCCGGGTCACCGTCCACGGGCGGCACCACATTCCGGCGGTCGGCGCACTCCTCCACCACAAACGGTGGCTGTCCGCGAAGGTCCGCGTGCGGTTCCCGCCCCCGGCGCAGAAACGGTGGCAGACCTTCACGACCGACCCGACCACCCTGGTGGAGATCATCACCGCGGGCACGCCGGCCGAGGCCCGCACCCCGATCTCCCTGTGCCTGACCGACGCGGACCCGTGAGAACGGGCCGCCCCGACAGACTCCGGCCGACGGGCTGCACGGCGGTGCCCCCGTCGGCCGGTTCCCTTCGCCGGCTCACGCCCCGGCGCGCCCTACCCCACCCGACGGTTCATGCCCGCAGTGCCCCGGCCGGAAGCAGTTCCCGCGCCAGCGCGTCGATCCGCGCCGCCAGCGCGTTCCGCACGGCCCGGGCACTCTCGATGTCCAGGCCGCTCAGATCCGGCAGTTCCCAGTCCAGGTAGCGTCGCCCGGGCCGGACCGGGCAGGCGTCACCGCACCCGAGTGTGACGACGACATCAGCGGCGTCCACCACCTCGGCGGTCAGCGGCTTGGGAAACTCCTCGCCCGTGTCCAGACCCTGCTCGGCGAGCAGCCGCAGGACGACGGGGGCGATGTCCGTGCCGGGCTCCGACCCGGCCGTCAGCACCCGGATCGCCTTCCCCGCCCGGTCCCGCATCAGCGCTGCGGCCAGCTGGGAGCGGCCCGCGTTCTCCGTGCACACGAACAGAATCTCGGGCACCGGCTTCGGCGACAGCCCCATCCCACGGGCCAGGGCGCCGAGCCGCTGGTCCGCGAGCCGCTCGACCAGGACGGGCAGATGGATTCCGACGCGATCCTTCGCCGACAGCAGCCAGGAACACTCCTCGACATACCGTTCGACGGTCTCCCGGGAGAAAGCCCTGCTGTGCCGTGTGGCCAGTCGAGCCGTGATGCGTTCGAGTACGGGGCCGAGGTCCCGCAGCGGCCGGGCCCGACGGCCCGGGCCAAGAGGGCTTTGCTCGTCCACGGGGCAGCTCCTCGGTCGACGGATCGTATGCCTGTCCCGCCACCGAGAATAGACAGCTATCTATTTTTTGGGTAGCCGGAAGTCAAGGTGAACGCTTGGTGAACAACCCTTCGGGTGTGGCTTCGAACACACGGTGCCGGTAGGGCCCCGACCTATGGTGAATAGATGGCTATCACTGAACTGGGCGCCGCCAAGGCATCCGACGAGGCGCAGGACGACACCTGCAGCCCCGGCCTCGCGTGCCTGCTCATCGAGCGTGAGGAGGCCGAGCGCCTCGCCCTCATGCTCAAAGCCATCGCCGACCCCACGCGGCTGCAGATCTTTCGGATCATCGAGCACGCCCCGGCCGGCGAGGCATGCGTCTGCGACCTGGCCGACTGCCTGGGCTTCCGGCAGCCCACCGTCAGCCACCACTTGAAGATCATGACCGAGGCGGGCCTGCTGAACCGTGAACGCCGCGGCACCTGGTCCTGGTACTCGGTGAACTACGACGGCCTGAACAGGGTGCGCGCGATCCTGGACCCGGCGGTCGGCGCGCCGGCGGCGGACGCCCTCAGCCGGGTGTGACCCCGCGTCCCGTGCGCCAGGCCTGTGACGAAGGACCGGCCCCTGCGGCACCGGTCCTTCGTCGTGTGCGGCCGGCAGCTCAGCCGAGGTAGTCGGCCAGGTCGCGCTCCAGCGCGGCCTTCGGCTTGGCGCCGACGATCGTCCGGACGACCTCGCCGTCCTTGTAGACATTCATCGTCGGGATGGACATCACGCCGTACTTCGCGGCGGTGCCCGGATTCTCGTCGATGTTCAGCTTGACGATCTCGATCCTGTCGCCGTGCTCGGCGGCGATCGCCTCCAGGGAGGGGGCGAGCTGCCGGCAGGGGCCGCACCAGGCCGCCCAGAAGTCGACGAGCACGGGCCTGTCGCTCTTCAGGACGTCCTGGTCGAAGGAGTCGTCGGTGACGTTCTTGAGGGACATGTCTTTCCTCCTGCGCGTGGGGCGGATGCCTCAGACGGCGACGGCCACGGCCTCGACCGGTGCGGGCACGTCGGCGAGGGCCGCCAGGTACCGCTCGGCGTCCAGCGCGGCCGCGCAGCCGGAGCCGGCAGCGGTGACGGCCTGGCGGTAGGTGTGGTCGACGACGTCGCCCGCGCCGAAGACGCCGGGGATGTTCGTCCGCGTCGAGGGGGCCTCGACCTTGAGGTAGCCCTCGCCGTCCAGCTCCAGTTGGCCCTTGAACAGCTCGGTCCGAGGATCGTGGCCGATCGCGATGAACAGGCCGGTCGCGGCCACCTCGCGCGTCCGGCCGGTGACGGTGTCGCGCACGCTCAGGCCGGACAGCATGCCGTTCTCCTCGTGGAGTTCGGCGATCTCGCTGTCGAACAGGAGGGAGATCTTGTCGTCGGAGAAGGCGCGGTTCTGCATCACCTGGGAGGCGCGCAGGGTGGACCGGCGGTGCACGATCGTCACGGACCTGGCGAAGCGAGTGAGGAAGGTGGCTTCTTCCATCGCGGTGTCGCCGCCGCCGACGACCACGATGTCGCGGTCGCGGAAGAAGAAGCCGTCGCAGGTGGCGCACCAGGACACACCATGCCCGGACAGCGCTTCTTCGTTCGGCAGACCGAGCTTGCGGTACCCGGAACCGGTCGCGACGATCACGGCGCGCGCCCGGTGCACGGTCCCGACGGTGTCGGTGACGGTCTTGACGTCGCCGGTCAGGTCGACGGCGACGATGTCGTCCTCGACGATCTCGGCGCCGAACCTTTCGGCCTGGGCCCGCATGTTCTGCATGAGGTCCGGGCCGTCGATGCCCTTGGGGAAGCCGGGGAAGTTCTCGACCTCGGTGGTCGTGGTGAGGGAGCCGCCGACGAAGACCGCGCCGCCGAAGACGAGCGGCTCGAGGCTCGCGCGGGCGGTGTAGAGGGCGGCGGTGTATCCGGCGGGGCCGGAGCCGATGACGATGACGTCGCGCACTTCGGCGTCGCTCATACCGTCTTCTCCGGCGCGATCTCCTCGATCAGGCCCTCGACCCGCTTCTTGATCTCGTCACGGATCGGGCGGACGGCCTCGACGCCCTGGCCGGCCGGGTCGTCCAGCGTCCAGTCCAGGTAGCGCTTGCCGGGGAAGACCGGGCAGGTGTCGCCGCAGCCCATGGTGATGCAGACGTCCGACTCCTTGACCGCGTCGACGGTCAGGACCTTCGGGGTCTCGGCGGAGATGTCGATGCCGACCTCGCGCATGGCCTCGACGGCGGCCGGGTTGACCTGGTCGGCGGGCGTGGAACCGGCGGAACGGACCTCGACACGGTCCCCGGCCAGGTGGCTCAGCCACGCGGCGGCCATCTGGGAACGGCCCGCGTTGTGGACACAGACGAAGAGCACGGAGGGCTTGTCGGACATCAGAGGTCTCTCTTGTCTCACGGGATCGGGTGCACGTGAGGTCGGCACCCGGTGGTGTCAGCCACCACTGATGTGAGAGTATCAGTCCATGATGACGTCAGTCGACACTGATCTGATCCGGGTTCTGGCCGACCCGCTCAGGCTCCGAATCGTGACCCTGCTCGCCCAAGAGACGCTGTGCACCTCCCACCTGGTGGAGGAGACCGGTGCCCGGCAGACCAACCTCTCCAACCATCTGCGGGTGCTGCGCGAGGCCGGGGTGGTCGAGACGGAGCCGTGCGGCCGGTTCACCTACTACAAGCTGCGCCCCGAAGTCATCGCCACGCTTGCCGGTCAGTTCACCGACCTGGCCGAGTCCGCCCGTACCGCCGCCGAGAACAAGAGGGCCTGTCCGTGACCCGTACCGAAGCACCCGCGACCACCGGCGTGGAAACGTCGATCGCCGCGAAGATGTCGACACTCGACCGCTTCCTCGCCGTATGGATCCTCCTCGCCATGGCCCTCGGCCTCGGCCTCGGCCGCGCCATTCCGGGACTGAACGACGCCCTGGCGAAGGTGGAGATCGGCGGCATCTCGCTGCCCATCGCCGTCGGCCTGCTGATCATGATGTACCCGGTCCTGGCCAAGGTCCGCTACGACAAGCTCGACGCCGTCACCGGCGACCGGAAGCTGATGATCTCCTCACTGGTCGTCAACTGGGTGGCCGGCCCGGCGGTCATGTTCGCCCTCGCCTGGATCTTCCTGCCCGACCTGCCCGAGTACCGCACCGGCCTGATCATCGTCGGCCTGGCCCGCTGCATCGCCATGGTCATCATCTGGAACGACCTGGCTTGCGGCGACCGCGAGGCCGCCGCCGTCCTGGTCGCCCTCAACTCGGTCTTCCAGGTCCTGGCCTTCGGCCTGCTCGGCTGGTTCTACCTCGACCTGCTGCCCGGCTGGCTGGGCCTCGGCGACGGCGAGAACCTCGACATCTCGATGTGGAAGATCGCCCTGAACGTCGTCGTCTTCCTCGGCGTCCCGCTGCTGGCCGGGTTCCTCACCCGCCGCATCGGCGAGAAGAAGCTCGGCCGCGAGAGGTACGAGAACGGCTTCCTGCCGAAGATCGGTCCCTGGGGGCTGTACGGCCTGCTCTTCACGATCGTCATCCTCTTCGCCCTGCAGGGGAAGACCATCACCTCGCAGCCGCTGGACGTCGCCCGCATCGCGCTGCCCCTGCTGGTCTACTTCGCCGTGATGTGGTTCGGCACCTTCGCCCTCGGCAAGGCGATCGGCCTCGCCTACGACCGGACCACCACCCTCGCCTTCACCGCGGCGGGCAACAACTTCGAACTGGCCATCGCGGTCGCCATCGCCACCTTCGGCGTCACGTCCGGCCAGGCCCTGTCCGGTGTCGTCGGCCCGCTCATCGAAGTGCCGGTGCTGGTCGGCCTGGTCTACGTGTCCCTGGCCTGGCGCAAGAAGTTCACCGCGTCCGCACTGACCACCGACGGAGGGCGCCTCTGATGCTCCGCCCCGCGACACGGGCATGCGACGTGGTGGTGATCGGCGGCGGCCAGGCCGGGCTCGCCGCCGGTTACCACCTGCGCCGCCTGGGCGTGGACTTCGTCATCCTCGACGCCCAGTCCGCGCCGGGCGGCGCCTGGCAGCACACCTGGGAGTCCCTGCGGCTGTTCTCCCCGGCCGCGTACTCCTCCCTGCCGGGGCGGCCGATGCCCCTTCAAGCAGGGGAGACGTACCCGGACGCACACCATGTGGCCGGATACCTCACCGAGTACGAGCAGCGGTACGCACTTCCAGTGCGCCGCCCCGTACGCGTCCTGGGCGTTCACCGGGACGGCGCATACCTGCGCGTCGAGACGGACTCGGGTACCTGGCACACCCGGGCCGTCGTCAGCGCCACCGGCACCTGGTGGCGCCCCTTCCTGCCCGCCGTCGCCGGCCGCTCGGACTTCCGCGGACGGCAGTTGCACACCGTCGACTACCGCAGCCCGCGCGACTTCGCCGGACAGCATGTCGTGGTGGTCGGCGGCGGCAACTCCGGCGCGCAGATCGCCGCCGACCTCGCCCGCGACACCGAACTCACCTGGGTGACCCAGCGCCCGCCCCGCTTCCTCGCCGACGACATCGACGGCCGCGCCCTGTTCGACGCGGCCACCGCCCGCCGCCGCGCCCTCGACGAGGGGCGCACCGACACCGGCGGCGTCGCCTCGCTGGGGGACATCGTCGCCGTACCGCCCGTCCGCGAGGCCCGGGACGCCGAGCTGCTCAAGGCATCCCCGATGTTCGTACGCCTCGACCGCGACGGCGCCGTGTGGGCCGACGGAACGCGAGCATCGGTGGACGCGGTCATCTGGTGCACGGGCTTCCGCCCTGCCCTCTCGCACCTGGCACCCCTGGGACTGCGCGGCCCACGCGGCCACATCCCCACAGCAGGCACACGGGCCCTGGGCGAGCCACGCCTGCACCTGCTCGGCTACGGCGACTGGACCGGCCCCGCCTCCGCCACGCTCATCGGCGTCGGACGGCCTGCCCGCGACGCGGCCCGGGAAATCGCCGAACTCCTCAAGGACGCAGGCTGATCCGCGGGCTCCGGTCCACGGGTGTGAAGCCGGCCGCAGGAGCGGCTGAGCTGAATCCGGCGCCGGGTGAGATGAAGAAGACGTGCCGGGCCGTTTCCGAAGGGGACGGCCCGGCAGCCGGCGCGGCGTAGATCCCGTCGGCCGTCTGTCCGTCGGACGACCGACCGCGGGGCAACGGTGATGCGGGCCGACTGTTGGTACCGGCTCGCCGGCCGCGCTCCTGTCGGCTGCGGCGAATCGGTACGGCTGTCCCCTCTCGAGCCTCTCTCGAGCCCCTCTCGAGGAATGCGCACGCCGGGGTCAAGGGGATCCCGTAGGGGGTCTCGGCCGACCCTCATGGAATTTATCAAGCGTAACCGAAAAGCAGGCGCGCCACACAAAGGCACGGTCCCAGCTCTTCTGTCTCCTCTATGTAGAGGAGGTCGTGCGGGAGTTTCTTTTAAAGGGGGGCACCTCAAGCGCGGTGGGAGCGGGTAAGCCGCCGCTCGTGATGATTCGCCATGGCTAAGAACGTAGGTGTTCCGGCAGAATTTCACAACATCTTTCACGCCACCTTCGCCATGGGTGATTCATCCCCTTGTTGCGGTTTTTTTGGGGGCGTCCGCCGGGGCGCTCTTCAGGGCCTCGGTAGGACGCCGTCCATGGTGTTGCGGAAGTATCTGCAGTTCGGAGTGGGGATGGTCATGTGTTCCTCCTTCTGTCGACGGGCCGGCGAGGGCGTCGACAGAAGTTGACCGAGCGGCGTCATGAGAGCGCTCTCCGAGGCGATATCCGAACACATGCAATCAACTTGGACGTAATGGCGCTTTGTTGTTCCGGTGGCATGCCGAGAGTCCTCCTCTTTCCTCTTCGTAGGTGTGCTGTTGACATGAGAAAGTCGGCACGCTTCACTTTCGTGAGGTGGAAAGCGGGCACCCGCCTTTTCCGCCGGCGGGTCACGGCGGGATCTACGGCCGACCCCGCGTGCGCCCGCTTCGCGGGCTCGGACATCCGGCTGCCATCGACCACTCCACTCCACTCCATTCCGAAACGGCGCGTCGCGTTTCCGTGCCGATTCGGTCGAACCAGCGGACAAACCAACGGACGAGGGGAAATCAGTATGTTCAAGAGCAGCATGGGCAACGGGGCGCGCTCAGGTCGTGCCCTGGTCGGCGTCGCCACTTTGGCCGGACTTCTCTGGGCCGCGCCCGGGGTGGCGCACGCCGACACCGAGGAAGACCCCGGGACGGCGTGTCCTTTCAGCCGCACACTGTGCCTGTTCGACAGCGCCGACTACTCGGGAGACCGGTTCACGGTGCAGTCCCTCGACCCGTCCGCGAGCGTCTGCGTCGACCTGGTGGAGCACGGTTGGGGCGACAGGGCCCGCTCGGCCGTGAACACGGCGACGCAACCCGCCTCTCTCTACCCCAATCCGGACTGCACAGGCAGGGGAGTGAGCGTCACGGGCGCGACGCCCTCGCTGCCGTTCCAGCCGCAGAGCGTGCGGGTCTCCTGAGCCGACGTCCCGCCCGGCCCGCGGACCCCCCCGGAACGAAAGGCGAACGCCCCGTCATGAGGAGAGCTCCCGGGCGTGACTTCGGACTGCGCAGGTTCGTCGTCGCCCGAGCGCTCTCCCGGGCCGGCGACGCGGTCTTCCCCATCGGGCTCGCCGCCGCGATGGTCCAGCAGGGCTTCGGCGCCTCCGGCATCGGTGTGGTCATGGGTGCCTCCCTGGCGCCCGTAGTACTGCTGCTGCCGTTCGGAGGAGTGATCCTCGATCACTTCAACGCCAGGACCCCCATGGTCGTCGCCGACGTGGTCCGCACCGTGCTCCAAGGGCTGCTGGCGGTACTGCTCCTGACCGGGCGTCCGTCCCTGTGGCAGATCCTGGTGCTGTCGCTGGGCTCGGGGGCGGCGCAGGCGTTCTTCCAGCCGGGAGTCGCCGGCATGCTGCGACAGCTGGCGCCGGAGCGGCTGCGGCAGGCGAACGCGACGATCCGCACGGTGGAGTCAGTGGTGTCGCTCGCCGCGCCCGCCCTGGCCGGGGTGGTCATCGCCGTCGCGGACGCCGCGGTCGTCATCGTCCTGGACGCCTGCACGTTCGCCGCGAGTGCCTGGCTGATAGCCCGCATCCGGTTGAAGAACACGGACCCCGTCGAGACCATGCCGAGAGTCTGGAAGGAACTGCGGGAGGGATGGAACGAGTTCACGGCCCGGCCGTGGCTGTGGTCCGTGGTGTCGGTCTTCTCGTTGTTCGGTCTGGTGGTGTTCGGCCCGTTCGACGTGCTGAAGGCCATCGTGCTCATCGACCGGTTCGGCGCCTCGGCCTATGCCTGGCTGATGTCGGCCTTCAGCCTGGGCGCCGTCCTCGGCGGGCTGCTCGCCCTGTGGACCGCGTCCGGCCGGCCTCTACGGACAGGGCTGCTGGCGCTGCTCGGCTTCGCCCCGCTCCCGGTGGTGATCAGTTTCGACCTGCCGGTGGCCGTGGTGGCAGCGGCCATGGTGGCGGGCGGTGCCGCCAACGCCTACTGGGCAGTGGTGTGGGCGACCTCGGTGCAGTCGCACGCGCCGCCGCACGCGCTGAGCCGCATCCACGCCTACGACGTGATCGGCTCCATCGGCCTCATGCCCGCGGGCCGGGCGCTCACCGGAGCGGCCACGGCCTGGGCGGGCGCGGCGACCGTCCTGCTCACGTCCTCCGCGGCTCTGCTCGTGGGCTGTGCCGCGCTGCTGCTGGTCCCCGCCGTACGCACCCTGCCGGCCGTGCAGCAGCCACGGAGACGGAGCGGTCCGGCCAGACCGGCCGTCGGCACCCGACAAGCCCGCGAGACCTAGGAGCAGCATGCACCCTCGAACGAGCCGCACGCTCACCGCCAAGGAGTTCTCCGACATCAAGCACACGGTGTCGATCCGGTCCCAGTCGCGGGCGCGACTGCGCCGGGACGCGGGGTACGCCTCGGACGTCCCCCGCGAGGTCAGCCTGCAGCTCACCTACAAGTGCAACCTCCGCTGCACGCACTGCTACCAGTGGAACGAGCAGGGCTTCTTCCGTGACTGGGGGATCGACAAGCAGCGGACCGAACTCGACCTGTCCGTCGTCGAGGACGTGCTGGAAGCCACCGCGCCGGTGCGCGGCAAGCTCTTCCTGTGGGGCGGCGAGCCCCTGATGCACAGCAGGTTCACCGATGTGTCGCGCCTGATCGAGCGCTTCCCCCGCACCGTCAACATGTGCACCAACGGTCTGCTGTTCCAGCGCCGGATGGACGACCTGCTGCGGATCGGGCAGGACCTCAACCTGCTGGTCAGCCTGGACGGTCTCGGTGCGGATCACGAGGAACTGCGCGGCAGGGGCACGTTCGAGCGCACCACGCGCAACATCGAGACGATGCTCGACCTCAAGCGCAAGGGTGAGTTCCGCGGTGAGCTCTCCCTGTCCTGCATGGTCTCGCACGTGACGGTGCACCGGATGTACGAGTTCATGGAGTGGGCCGAGGAACTGGACGTCAACACCGTCTACTTCCAGTTCCCCTGGTACATCAGCCCCGAGGTCGCGCAGGCGATGGACTCCGTCTACCGCGAGCATTTCGCGTGGCTGACACCCGAGACCGGCACCGCGCGCCCCACCTGGCACTCGTACACGTACCAGCTGCCTCCCGAACTGCTGCCCGCGCTGCGCGACTCCATGGCGCGGCTGGCCGGCCGGGTCTGGCGCCCCCGGGTGCGCTACCAACCGCAGCTGGAGCCGGACGAAGTCGAGTCGTTCATCCTCGGCACCTCCCGGCCGGCGCAGCGACGCACCCGCTGCCTCGCCGTGACCAACCGGATGGAGGTGCACGCCGACGGCAACGTCAGTTCGTGCAAGTTCTTTCCGGAATTCGTGGTGGGCAACCTCTACCGGCACTCGACGGCGGACCTGTGGCAGAGCGAGCGGTTCCGCCGGGTCCGGTCCGTCCTCGCCGAGACCGGCATGATGCCGGTCTGCTCCAAGTGCATCCTTCTCTACCTGAACGGAGTGTGACGCCCCATGAGCAGCGCTGCCCAGGTCACCGAGCTGGAATCCCGCGTGCGGAACGTGCTCGTGGAGGTACTGGAGGGCAAGGCCCTGCCGGAGCAGATCACGACGGACGCGGACATGGTCCGGGACCTCGGTCTGGACTCCCTGCAGGCCATCCAGTTCCTGCTGCGGGTCGAGGACGAGTTCGACGTCGAGCTGGACTACGAGAACCTGCGCCTCGACCACCTGAGGTCGGTGCGGTTCTTCACCACCGAGGTCCTCACGCGGCTGGTGCGCGAGCAGTGAGCCGCGCGTGCCCGCCCAGTGGCGGGGCCGTGTACTTCGGGTCCTTCGACGCCGAACGTCGCTGGCGCCCGGACGGCCTCGCGTCCCTGCCGGTGCTCGCCGATCCGGCGGCCGACCGTCTCGTGGCCTGCATGGACGAGGCACTGTTCGCCGCTGCCGCCCCGGGCGATCTGCTGATCACCCGGGGGGCGGTCGGCGAGGCTCACCGCCGGGCCCTGGAGGCCGCGGGGTTCGGATGCGCGTATCGCCACGCGGGTGACCCGGACGGTGCCGCCGACGTGGAGAACCGGCTCCTCACCAGCCCCGAACTCCTGCGCACGATGAGCGAGTACCGACACCTGCGCCCCTACGCGGTCCTTCCCGCGACCGCCGAACTCGCCGTACTCACCGGGCACGCGGACGCCGCAGCGCGCGAGGAGACCGTGGTCCGGGTCAACGGCAAGGCGTGGTCCAGCCGCCTGTCCGCCCGCCACGGGCTGGCGGGCGCCGGTCACGTCGTCCGCTCGGCGGCGGAGCTGGACGCCGCGGTGCGGACCGCCGCCGACCGGGGCCATCCGGCCGTCCTCGTCAAGGACACCTACGGGGTGGCCGGCCGGGGCACCCTCGAGGTGACCTCGGACAGGCGACTGGCCAGGCTGACCAAGTACCTGCGCGGTCAGGAGGAACGGGGGCTGCGCGTCGAGCTCGTGGTGCAGCCGCGCTACGACCGCGTCGCGGACTTCTCCAGCCACCTGCACCTCGACCGTGACGGCTCCTGGCGGCTGCTCGGTGTGCAGGGCCTGGTCAACGCCGGCTACCGCCACGAGATGTCCGGGCCGGCGCCCCGCACTCTCACGAGTGCGCTGCGGCACCCCGCCCACCCGGACGTGCTGGAGACCGTGGCCCGCGAACTGGCGGGGGAGGGCTACTTCGGCCCCGTGTGCCTGGACTCCATGGTGCTCCGGGACGGGACCTGGGTCCCCGTTCTGGAGGTGAACGCCCGTATGTCCATGGGCGGTCTGAACCTTCGACTCGACGAGCGCGTGCGGGAGCACGGGCTGCGCAGCCATCTGTGGCAGGAGGACGTGGCCGTTGTGGCCGGCTTCACCGTGGACCACTTCCTGGAGGCGCTGCGCGCGGAGGGACTGCTCTACGGGGGTGGGGGCGCACCCGGTGTCCTGCCCCTGGTGGGCGGTTCGCTCGTGGCCCCCCGAGGGCGTCTGATCTGCGCGGCCTTCTGCCCGCCGGAGGCGTTCGCCCGCCTGCGGACGCGCACCCGGTCCGCCGCCGAGTCGGCCGGTGTCGTTCTCGCGGGGGCGGCATGACCTGGGGCATCGGCCTGATCGGAGCCACCGGCATCGCCGTGCGCGCGGTGATCGCCCCGAGCCGGGAACGAGGCGACATCACCGTGCGGGCCGTGGCGGCGTCCGACGGGGACCGTGCTTCGGCGTTCGGACAACAACACGGGGTCAGGGTGCTGCCGAGCTACGAGGACGTGGTGACGGCACCGGACGTCGACATCGTCTACGTCTCGCTGCACAATTCCGCGCATGCCCGCTGGGCCCGGCGGGCCGTCGCCGAGGGGAAGACAGTGCTCGTCGAGAAGCCCCTGTGCCTGGACCTCGCGGAGTGCGACGCGTTGCGGGACGCCGAACGTCTCGGCGGCGGGCAGGCTCTGGAGGCGCTTCCCACCCTCCGCCACCCCTGGCACGACGTCGTACGGCACATGCTGGACGCGGGCCGGTTCGGCCTGCTCCACGGCGTGCACAGCCGTTTCGACTTCAGGCCACCCGCCTTCGGCGGCTACCGCCTGCGGCCCGAGCTGGGCGGCGGCATCTTCCTCGACTCGGCGAGCTACTGGCTCCAGGCGCTCCAGGACACCGTCGGACTGCCTTCGTCCGGCGGCACCGGCACGGCGTGGTGCGCGGAACCCCACGGCGTCGACCACGCCTTCGAGGCGGAGCTGCCCCTGCCGGGTGCGGCGACGGCCACCCTGTCGTGCTCCTTCGCCGCACGTCACACCGCTGAGCACGTCTTCGAGTTCGCCGAGGCGCGCGTCCGCGTCCGCGGTGTCCTGCTGCCCGCCGCGGGCGCGGTGCCGCTGAACGTCGCCGTGCGCACCACGACGGGCCGCACGGAGGTCACGCGCACGGAGCCGGTGTCGTACTACGAACAGCAACTCGGCCGCGTCGCCGACCTGGTGAGCGGCCGGGCCGGGCACTGGGGCGCCCAGTCCGCGGTGGCCCGGCCCAGAATCGTCACGATGGAGCACCTTCACCGGACGGCACGACGTGAGGTCGCGCCGGTATCTTCGACAGGGAGCGCACATGAGTCCTGAGGACCTCGCCCCGGAGGCCGCCGCCCTGCTCGCGTCGGTCTCGATCACACCGGCGGACGTGGCGGAGTGCGCGCCGCTGACCGGGGGCACGTACAACTCCCTGCTGCGCGTGGTGCTCCGGGACGGCCGCCGGTGGGTCGTGAAGCGTCCGCCGTCCGCGGGCAGCGGGCCGACGGGCAGCGGGTCGACGCTGCGGTACGAGCACAATCTGCTGCACGGTGAGACCGAGTACTACGGAGCGGTGCGGGACGTTCCGGGCGTACCGGTGCCCCGACTGATCCACGCGGAGTCCGACGGCGAGCCGCCCGTCGTGTCGGGTCTCGTCATGACCGAATGCCCCGGCGTCCCGTGGCACGAGGCCGACGCGTCCCTGACGCCCGGTGAACGGGCGAGGCTGCGTGAGGAGCTGGGCGGGATCGTCGCCCGGCTGCACACCGTGACGGGGCCGGAGTTCGGTTACCCCGCCCGGCCCTTCGGCCCGCCGGCCGCCGACTGGGGGCGCACCTTCACCGCCATGACCACCGCCGTCCTGGACGACGCGGTGCACTACGGCGCACACCTGCCCCGGCCCGTGGCACGGGTGCGTGAGGTGCTCGCCGCAGCCGCAGACGTGCTGGCCGACGTGACCCGTCCCGTCCTGGTCCACTTCGACCTGTGGCAGGGGAACCTGCTGATCGACGGCGCCCCGGGGGCCAGGACCCTCAGCGGAGTGATCGACGCGGAGCGGATGTTCTGGGGCGATCCGGTCGCCGAGTTCGTCTCCCTCGCGCTGTTCGGCGACATCGAACAGGACGACGCCTTCCTGACCGGGTACGCGGCAGCCGGGGGGAATGCGACGTTCACCGACTCCGTACGCCTGCGTCTGCACCTGTACCGCTGCTACCTGTACCTGATCATGCTGGTGGAGGTGGTGCCCCGGCGCTCCTCCCCCGAACAGCGGGCCTGGACCCGGCAGCACGTCGGAGGTCACCTGGTGGCGGGCCTCGACGCGGTGGCGTCCGCCCTGGCCGGCCGGCCGTGATCGCGATACTGACCTCGGGTGTCGCCCTCGGCGTCCACGTACCGGGTCTGCTGCTCGCCTCCCGCCTCGGGGAACGCGGAGCGGAGGCCGTCGTGGAGGTGATCGAGCGGCTGCTTCCCGACGACCGGCTCCGCATGATCGAGGCTTCCCGCAGCCTGTTCCACCGGGACTTCCGCGCAGCCAGGGCGGGACAGCGCCTCGCCGCCGACCCGGCCCGGGCCGTCGACGACGCGGCGCTCGTGGCGCTGCACCGGCGCTGGACGGGACTCGGCGTGCGGCGCGTGGTGGTGTTCTCGGGTTTCTGGCTGGGGGTGCTGGAACGACTGTCCGTGCTGGGGCTGCGGCTGCCGGAGGTGACCATCTGCCACGTCGACTCCGTGGAGTCCCCTTCGTTCCGCCGTGCCGGCCCCGTGGCGGCCGGCACGCAGGTGGTCCGGCTCGCATCGGCGGCCGGTGGCGATCTGCCCTGCACGATCCCGGTCACGCACCGGTCACCTGTGCTGTGGGACGAACGCGACGGGCGGCTCCTCGCCCACGGCGGCGGCTGGGGCATGGGCACCTACCGGCAGCGCGCGGCGGACCTCTCCGCCGAAGGGCACGTTCTCGACCTCGTCGTCCACGAGCCGCAGGAGGCCGCGTCCGCGCCCGCGGGAACGCGCGCGTACCTGATGGACCCGTCCTGGCACCCGTGGCACGACGACGGCTACCCGCCGCTGGGCCTCCTCGCACCGGGGCAGGACCCCGGCACGGTGGAATTCCGGCGCGGCACCGCTCACCACTCCTCCTTCGACCTGGCCCGCGAGGCGACAGCCATGGTCAGCAAGCCCGGCGGCGGTACCCTCCTGGATTCCCTGTGGTCCGCCACGCCCCTCGTCCTGCTCGAACCCTCGGGGCAGCACGAGGAGCACAACGCCCGCCTCTGGTGCGACCTGGGCTTCGGCGTCCGCTACGAGCAGTGGCGGGAGGCCGGTTTCGATCCCGAGTACCTGCGGCCACGGCACGAGGCTCTGCTCGCGGCCGTCGCGGGACCGGCGCGCCCGCGCGACGTGGTGGAGGCGCTCTGCGCCCGGAAAGGATCCTCATGTACGCGATGAAACTGGTCGAAGCCGATCGCGGGACGGCGCTGCGGGCGTCCTTCACCCAGGAGGAACGGCTGTCCGCCGGGCGGGACGTGCACCTCCAGAACAACGTCCTGACGTTCGGCTGTCTCGTCGAAGGCACGCTGGACACGGGACGGCTCCGGCAGGCGTATCTGGCGCTCCGGCAACGTCACGAGAGCTTGCGCCTCGTCTTCCCCCGGCGCCCCGGGGGAGCGGCGGATGCCGCGGAGCTGCGCGCACCCGGGGACGCGGGCTTCCACGTCGTCGACGCCGGCTCCGACGACCCCTCCGCCGGCCTCCGGAGGGCCCGGGCCCTGGTCGCCGAGGCCGCCGAGGTGCCGTTCGACCTGGCGAACGGCCCGCTCGTCCGGTTGCTCTGTGTGCGGATCTCTCCGGCTCTGCACGTCGTGGGATGCGTGGTCGACCACATCGTCGTCGACGGTGAGTCCTGCCGGATCATGGCCGAGGACCTGTTCAAACTCTATGCGGCGGATACGGCGGATACGGCGGACACCGCCGTTCTGCCCGCCGTCGGCACACAGTTCCTCGACTTCGCCCATTCCGAGCGCCTCCACCTGCGGGGGCCGACCCTCGACAGGCTTTTGTCGTACTGGCGCCGCAAACTCGACGGAGTCGGGGCGATTCCGCCCTCCCATCTGCGTGATCCCGACGCGGGCGACGCGGCCCGGCCGGCATCGGGCCGTCGGCTCCTGGTGCGCCGGGCCACGATCGGACCGGCGTCGTGCGGCCGGCTGCGCCAGGCCGCGCGGGGACATCACGTGACCCTGACGGCGGTGTTCGCCGCGGCTCTGAAGGACGGCGTGCGCCGGCGCCGGCTGGCCCTCGGCATGAACCCGGGCCAGGCCGGCGACGTGGCCGTCATGGGCTCGATCGGCAACCGCCACCGCGACGGCCTGCGGCACTCGGTCGGCTACTTCGCCACGCCGTGCGTTCTGCGCACCGACCTGGGGGACGCGCCGCCCTTCACCGAGCTCGTACGGCGCGAGACCGGAACGCTTCTCGGCACGCTGCGGCACCAGGAGCTGCCGCACGCCCTGATGACGCGGGAACTCGACCCGGAGCGCTACGGCGTGCGCCACCGGGGCGACCCCGGCGCGGTGCCGGAGTACGTCAACTTCGACGTGTCGGAGGCCGGGTCCGGCTGGTCGTTCGCCGACGAGACCCTGCGGGTGACGATGATCCGGATCCCACGCAACGAGGTGCCCCGAGGAGGGGTGCGGTTGCTCGTGCGGGACGAGGGGGACCGCCTCCTGGTGGAACTGCGCACGGACGACTCCCGGTTCGGGCCGCGCTGGGCGGACACCTTCCTGGCCGACTGTCTGGCCCCGGTCAAGGCGTTCACGGAGAAGGCCACGTGAGCGGGACCCGCCAGGTGACATCCCGTACGTACCCGCCAGGACACCCCGGCCCCCGGGAACAGCCGCGACGACCGCCGACCTCGGCCCCGGCCCACCCCCGCGTACCATCAGCCGATCCGCCGGACCGGTGAAATCCTCACCCGTGATCGGCGGGGCGGCGGACCCGCACCGTCCGTTACCGCGGTGACCCGACGACTTCACCGGGAGGCCGCCCCGCGGACCGGTCGGCGTACCGGACCCGTCCGGCCGGCGCGGCCGGCAGGATGGTGGCCACCACGATCGAGCCCAGAGCGGCGCGCAGACCGACCGCGCCGCTCTTTCGCGATCACCGACCTTCGCCGATCCGAAGCCGGGCGACCGCCCTGTTCCCGGGTGATCCGCCGCAGCGCTCCTTTGCGCGTTTCCCGCTTGTCCGCTGCCGACACCCTTCTCAGCGAAGGGAGCCGCGATGCCGCTCACGGCGAGTCTTCTGCCCGGTCGTCATCGTGCCCGAGCCGACGCGCACCGCGGCAGCCGCCTGACCGGCACCGGCCGCCGACTCTGCCGACCGGACTCTGCCGACCGGACTCTGCCGGCCGGCGGGTTCCGGCTCAGGTCCGGGTGATCCGCACCCGGTACACCGGTATGGCCGGCTTCGAGGCCGGAGCCGGCCTTGCGGCCAGGTCCGTGTCCGCATCGGGGTCCGGCCCCGGACCCGAGCCCTTCGTCTTCAGCACCGTCACCCGGATTCCCGCCCTGCGGTCGACGAAGGTCTCGCCGGGAGTGAGGGGGGCGTCGGAGAGTTCGGCGTGGACGTTGGGGCTGCGGGTGCAACCGCCGCTCTCCTGGCGGGAGTCGAAGACCGTGATCGGTCCCATGCCGGTGTCGACGTCCGCGTCGACCTTGTAGACGAGGATGCCGGGGCGGCACACCGCCTCGTCGTTTCCGGCGCGGGTGCGGAACTCGACGGCGTATCCGGACCGTGCGTCCAGCGGGAGGAAGACGAGCTTGGGGCCGCCCCGCTCGGCCAGCGGCGTCAGGGCGTACTCCTGGGTGCCCGTGCCCGCCGCGCAGTGCACCTGGGGCGTGTCCAGCCAGCCCAGTTTCCACTTGTGCCAGCCGAGCAGGTCGTTGTTGGCGCCCCAGTCCTCGCTCATGATGTCCCAGTGGCCCACGGCCCCGCCGCCCTCGGCGGTGTAGAGGTCGGGCAGGCCGAAGACGTGGCCGTTCTCGTGCGGGAGGACGCGGTAGCCGGTGCGGTCCAGGGCGCCGGAGCCGTCGTCCTGGCGGGAGTAGACGAACGACGCGTTGGCGACGGGGACGCCGTCCGCGGTCGGGGCCTCCGCGTTGCCGGCGAAGGTGACGGACAGGACCGTGTCCAGGGCGGAGGGGCCCGCGTTCGGGGTCACCAGTATGTTCACCAGGTCGTACGCGCGGAAGTCCACCCTCGGGTCCGCCGCGGCCACGATGTCGTCGACCAGCTCGCGGTAGCCGGGGTCGAAGGGGGCGCCGCGCTCTATGCCGTACTCCCGGAACGACCTGGGCATCCGCAGCCAGTCCGGGACCGGGATCTCGGGGCGGTAGTCGAGGCGGCCGTACGAGCTGGTGCGGAACCACTGCTGGGTCTGCGGGAAGAACTCCCGGTAACGGTCGAGGGCCCTGCCCTCGCCGGGGGCGTCCGAGAAGTCGACCATGAGGGTGAGGGCGCGGACGGTGCCGGTGGAGCGGGCGTACCCGGCGATCGTGGGGATGCCCTCCGACATCTGGACCTCGCGGGCGCTGCCGATCATGCAGGGGCCGTGCGCGGAGGAGCGGGACAGGGCGCTCGGTCCGGCACCGGGGGCCGAGAGGTACGGGGAGAGGCGGCCGTTGCCGGCCGAGGGAGCGAGGGCGAGGGTCAGGGCGGTCACGGATGCCAGGGCGGCCAGTCGGCGCGGGGATATCCGGCTGCCGGTCGACTGCGGCTGCATGCGGGGAACCTCCGCTCCACACGGCAGCCCCCGGTCTCCGGCTGCACCCTCTTGATCACCCTCTGCCGAGGGGTGCGCGGGCGCGCGCTGGAGGGGCCGATCGTGCGAGGGCTCCGACGGACCCGCGGGAAATGTGGCTCAGGTCACAGAAGAAGCCGCCATGGGAGGGAAATAACCGGGGACTGCTTCCCCGTTTAGACCCTGTGTTCGCGCGAAACGGGGACTTCCTCCCCGGATCGCGACGGCAGCACCAGCAGCAGGACCAACGGCAGTAACAGCGACCTGGGAGTACATCGTGCAGACCGCCGCTTCCGCACCGCACAAGGTGTCCCGGCCCCGCGCCGATGCCTTGCGCAACCGGGAACGGATCGTCACCGCCGCCCGGGAGATGTTCGTCGAGTGCGGCGCCGACGTGCCCTTCGACGAGATCGCCCGCCGGGCCGGCGTGGGCAATGCCACGGTGTACCGCAACTTCCCCGACCGCGAGGCGCTGGTGCGTGAGGTCGTGTGCTCCGTGATGGACCGTACGTCGGAGGCGGCCGAGCAGCTGCTCGGCGGGGCCGGGGATGCCTTCGAGGCGCTGGAGCGGTTCGCGCACACCGCCGCCGAGGAGCGGATCGGCGCGCTGTGTCCGATGCTCTCCACCGCCTTCGACCAGCACCACCCCGATCTGGAGGCCGCGCGCGTACGCCTCGAGGCGCTCGTCGTACGGATGATGGGCCGCGCCAAGGCGGCCGGTCAGCTCCGCGACGACGTGGACTTCGGTGATCTGCTGGTCGGCATCACCCAGCTCAGCCGGCCTCCGGCCGGCACGGGATGCATGAACGCCGACCGGTTCGTCCACCGCCATCTTCAGCTGTTCCTGGACGGAATGCGGGCCCCGGCCCGCGGTTTCCTGCCGGGCGCGGCCGTCACCGTGGAGGACCTGCGCGCGAACTGAACGATCCGCTGAACGACGTGAGCGGTCCGAACGATCCGGACGATCCCTGACCAAGATCCAACCATCTCCGTAGACATCTCGGCGGCCGTCCCGTGGACGAGTCGTTCGCTGACGACACCGTTTTTTCGTCACAAACCCCGAACTCTTCCGTCATGAAGTCCCGAAGTCCCGAAGTGGGTACCCCCATGTCTGAAACAGCCTCAAAGGCTCCCGGCGTACCGGACGCCAACCGCTGGAAGGCGCTCGTCTTCATCGCGCTCGCCCAGCTGATGGTCGTCCTGGACGCCACCATCGTGAACATCGCCCTGCCCTCCGCCCAGCAGGACCTGGGCATCTCCGACGGCAACCGGCAGTGGGTCGTCACCGCCTACGCCCTCGCCTTCGGCGGACTGCTGCTCTTCGGCGGGCGGATAGCCGACCTGTGGGGCCGCAAGCGTGCCTTCGTGCTCGGTCTGGGCGGCTTCGCGGCGGCCTCCGCGCTGGGCGGCGCCGCCACCAACGAGGCCATGATGTTCGGCGCCCGTGCCCTGCAGGGTGTGTTCGGCGCACTGCTCGCGCCGGCCGCGCTGTCCCTGCTCGCGGTGATGTTCACCGACGGCAAGGAGCGCGCCAAGGCGTTCGGCATCTACGGTGCGATCGCCGGTGGCGGTGGTGCCGTCGGCCTGATCCTCGGCGGCTTCCTCACCGAGTACCTGAACTGGCGCTGGACGTTCTTCGTGAACATCCCGTTCGCCGTCGTCGCGGCGATCGGCGCGTACTTCGTCATCCGTGAGCCGCAGGGCGGCCGCAACCGTTCGCCGCTGGACATCCCCGGCGTGGTGCTGTCCACCCTCGGTCTGGTCGCGCTCGTCTACGGCTTCACCCGCGCCGAGTCCGAGGGCTGGAGCGACTCGCTGACGATCGGCATGTTCGTCGCGTCCGCCGTCCTGCTCCTGGCGTTCGTCGTGGTCGAGTCCAGGGTCGAGGCGCCGCTGCTGCCGCTGCGCGTGGTCACCGAACGCAACCGCGGCGGGGTCTACCTCTCGCTGGGCCTGGCGATCATCGCGATGTTCGGCCTGTTCCTCTTCCTCACGTACTACCTGCAGATCGTGCAGAACTACTCGCCGGTGAAGACCGGGTTCGCGTTCCTGCCGATGATCGTGGGCATGATCACGGGTTCCACCCAGATCGGTGCCCGGCTGATGACCCGGGTCGCCCCCCGGCTGCTGATGGGCCCCGGCTTCCTGGTCGCCGCTCTCGGCATGCTGGTGCTGACCCGGCTGGAGGTCGGCACCTCCTACACCTCCGTGCTGCTGCCCGGCATGCTGCTGCTCGGCCTCGGCATGGGTACGGCGTTCATGCCGGCCATGTCGCTGGCCACCCTGGGCATCGAGCCCCGGGACTCCGGTGTCGCCTCCGCGATGGTCAACACCTCGCAGCAGGTGGGCGGCGCGATCGGTACGGCCCTGCTGAACACGATCGCGGCCTCGGCCACCACGTCCTACATCGCCGACCACATCGGCGGAGCCACGAGCCGGCCCCAGCAGCAGCTGGTGCAGCTCGAGGGCATGGTGCAGGGCTACACCAGCGCGATCTGGTTCGCCGTCGGGATCCTCGTCGTGGCCGCGGCCATCGCCCTGACCTTCATCAACGCCGGCCGTCCGGGGACCACGGTCACCGGGTCCTCCGGCGAGGGCGCCGGGGTCGCCGAGGAGGACATGGCGGTGCCGGTCATCGCCCACTGACCGTCACCCCTTCGGGCCACCCGTACGGAGGAGGAGGGGACGCCTCGTCCGTACGGCTTCCAGGACCTGCCCCGGCTTCGCGCTCAGCGGAGCCAGGGCAGGTCCGCACCCGCTTCACTCGGCTGGAGTCCCTCGGCGACGATCTGCATGATCTCGCCGAGGGACTTCTGCTGTTCGGGGGTGAGCCGGTCGAGGAGCGCCTGCCGTACGGCCTCCACGTGACCCGGCGCGTTACGGCGCAGCACCTCGAAACCGTCGTCCGTCAGGACGGCGAACTGGCCCCGCTTGTCGGACGGACACTCCTCGCGGCGCACCCAGCCGTTCTTCTCCAGGCGGGCCACGGCGTGCGAGAGCCGGGAGCGGGTGATCTTCGCCAGCATCGCGAGCTCGGTCATCCGCAACCGCCGCTCCGGTGCCTCGGCGAGCTTGACCAGCAGGCCGTAGTAGAGGTGCGGCATGCCCGCGTCCCGCTGGAGCTGGCGGTCGAGGTGGTCCTCCAGGAGGGTGCTGGCCTCGATGTACGAGCGCCAGACGTGCTGTTCCTCGGTGCTGAGCCAACGGGGTTCGTCGGTGTCTGCCGGGCCGGGTGCCGGACCCGGTGCCGCTGTGGAAGTGGGTGCCGTCGTCATGCAGTCCACTCTACGACCCTTCTTCTTGAATGTTAAACAAAGTTGCGGTAGGGTCCGAGTTGAAGGTTGAGGATTCAAATAAAAGCTTCATCCGCCTCGCCGGCCGGATCCGCACCGATCGCCGAAAGGGGTCGCAGCCATGACCGCCGCCACTCAGGAACGCATGCCCGCGCTGTACCTCAGTCATGGCGCCCCGCCCCTGGCCGACGATCCCGTCTGGCCCGGTGAGCTGGCCGCCTGGTCCGCCGGCCTGCCCCGCCCGAAGGCGATCCTCGTCGTCTCCGCCCACTGGGAGGAGGCCCCGCTCGCCCTCGGCGCCACCGAGACGGTTCCGCTCGTCTACGACTTCTGGGGCTTCCCCGAGCACTACTACCAGGTGAAGTACGGCGCTCCCGGCGCCCCCGCGCTCGCCGACTCCGTACGCAAACTGCTGCGCGCCCCCGGCGTCCCCGTGCAGGACGTCCCCGACCGGGGACTGGACCACGGCGCCTACGTCCCGCTGGTCGAGATGTTCCCCGGGGCCGACATCCCGGTGCTCCAGGTCTCCATGCCGACCCTGGACCCGGTGAAGCTCATGGACATCGGGCGCAGGCTCGCCCCGCTGCGCGACGAGGGCGTGCTGATCATCGGCTCCGGGTTCTTCACCCACAACCTGGCCGCGCTGCGGCAGGGCGGCATCCCCAGGTGGTCCACCGAGTTCGACGACTGGGGGCACCGCGCGCTGAACGCCGGCGACGTGGACGGCCTGCTCGACTTCGCCCACAAGTCCCCGGCGGGCATGCTCGCCCACCCGCGCACCGAACACTTCGCACCGCTCTTCGTCACCATGGGCGCGGCCGACGCCGCCGGCGACCTGGACACGCAGCAGTCGGTGATCGACGGGTTCTGGCTGGGGCTGGCCAAGCGGTCGGTGCAGTTCGGCTGAGCTTTCCGGGGGCGCCGGCTCCCGGTACCCGGCTTCCGGTACCCGGCTTCCGGCGACCGCCGGCAGCTACAACTCCTTCTCGTACCAGGCCACGTCCCAGTAGCGGCCGAACTTGCGGCCCACCTCGCGGAACGTGCCCGTGTGCCGGAAACCGAAGCGCTGGTGCAGCCGCGTGGAGGCCTCGTTCGGCCGGGCGATGCCCGCGTAGGCGCGGTGCAGGTCCTCGCCCGCCAGGGCCTCGAACAGAGCCGTGTGGAGCAGGCTGCCGATTCCGCGGCCCCCGGCGTCCGGGGCGACGTGGACCGTCGTCTCCACCGACGTCGCGTAGGCGGGCTTCGCCCGGAAGGGGCTGGAGGTGGCGTGGCCGAGGATCCGCTCGGCGTCCGCGGCAGTGGTCGTTGCCGCGGCGGCTGCAGGCGTGGGGGTGGGGGTAGGCGTGGGGGTGGGCGTGGTCGTGGCAACCATCAGGCGGTACGTGCCGTCTACAGGGTGGGAGAGCAGCCACGGACGGCGCTCGTCAGGGGTGAGGACCGCGGTGTCGAAGGTGATGGGCGTCTCGCGCACGTACTGGCTGTACAGATCGGTGAGCGCTGTCAGATCGCCCTCGGCCCCTGGCCTGACCTGGGCCTTCGCGTAGTCCGACGACATCCGGACCCCCCCGTGGCCCGACAGGGTACTGCATGATCAGAAAATTCGGGGATCGGGTGGGAATTCTGTCCGGATTCCAGTCGTTGTTTCCAACAGATGCCGGGCACCCGAGCAGAGTCCGAAGTGAGAGACCGAGACCCTGACGCGCGTGCCAGGCATTCGCAGAACCGCCCGCTGACCTCATCATCGTAAGGGAGCAAGCATGGCAACCCGTGCCGTCGCCCGTCGTAAGTCCGCCTCCGGCGAGACGGCCGACTCGGCAAGCAGTGTTCGCGCCCATCGTGGCGAGATCGCCGATCGCGACCTGGTCGGCATGTACCTCGACGAGATCGCGCGCACGCCGCTGCTCGACGCCGCCAAGGAGGTCGAGCTGTCCCAGATCATCGAAGCGGGTGTGTTCGCGCGGCAGATCCTCGACGGCACCGAGGAGAACAAGGTGGGCGCCACCACCGAGGAACTCGAGGCGCTGTACGACGCGAGCGAACGGGCCAAGGACGTCTTCATCCGCTCCAACCTCCGCCTGGTCGTCGCGGTGGCCCGCCGCTACCCGCGCAGCGGCCTGCCCCTGCTCGACCTGATCCAGGAGGGCAACGCCGGCCTGGTGCGCGCGGTCGAGAAGTTCGACTACCGCAAGGGCTTCAAGTTCTCGACCTACGCCACCTGGTGGATCCGTCAGGCCATCACACGGTCGATAGCCGACCAGTCCCGCACCATCCGCCTGCCCGTCCACCTCGTGGAGGAACTGGGCCGGATCCGGCGCGTGCAGCGCGAGTTCAACCGTGAGCACGGGCGGGACCCGGAGCCCGGGGAGATCGCCGCCGAGCTCGATTCCACACCGGAGCGGGTGACGGACGTGCTCGACTGGGCCCGCGACCCGGTCTCGCTGAACATGGCGGTGGACGACGAGGGCGAGACCCAGTTCGGCGACCTCCTCGAGGACACCTCCGCGGTGTCGCCGGAGCAGTCGGTGCTGACGCTGCTGCGCAGCGAGGAACTGGACGACCTGATCGGCCGCCTCGACCAGCGCACGGCCTCGATCATCAAGATGCGCTACGGCATCGAGGACGGCAGGGAGCGCACCCTGACGGAGGTCGGCAAGCAGCACGGCCTGACCCGCGAGCGGATCCGTCAGATAGAGAAGCACGCGCTGATGGAACTGAAGAAGCTGGCCCGCGACACCGGGTTCGACGCGGCGGCGTAGGGCAGGCGCGGGGACCTGGGGGCGCCCGGTGGTGAAATACGGCGCAAACACGACGCCCTGACACTGCTTCAATCCGTTGGACCAGGGAACAAGAATGCAGAGCCCAGGAGTTACGGGGCCGGAAGATCCCGAAGTCCGGAGATCTCGGCCGCGGTCTCCTGGACGACTCCCCCGAGCCACGTCCCGTCGCACCACCCCCCGGCGCCGGGACTTCCCAAGCCGGGTTCGGCACCCTCCCCCCGGGTGCCGAACCCGGCTTCCCCCTGTGCGGGACAGGAAAGCGGGCCACCCCGAACCTGAACCCCGGGGTGGCCCACCAGATGGCAGATTGTGTCACATGGGCATAGCCTGCCGGGCGTGAACAGGAGCACCGTCCCGCCGTCTCCTTCGGTCTCGCTGACCGAGCGGCGCAAAGCCGAGACCCGTATGGAGATCGCCCGCGCGGCGGCCGGTCTCTTCGTCCGCCAGGGTCTGAAGGCCACCCGTGCCGAGGACATCGCGCAGGCGGCCGGCATCGCCCCGCGCACCTTCTACCGGTACTTCGCCGCCAAGGAAGAAGCCATCGCCCCGCTCTACGAGGCCGGCGCACGGCGCTGGGTGGAGGCGGTGCGGGCGGCGCCGCCCGGGACGTCCGTACCACAGGCCCTGGAGGACGCCGCGCGGTCCATGCTGAGGCCGGGCGCGGGGGTGTCGTCGGATTCCTGGGCGTGGGTGCGCACCCTGGTCCGGCTGGCCCACTCGAACCCCTCCCTGCGCAGGGTGTGGGCGGAGGTCTGCCAGACATCGGAGCGCGCGCTGGCGGAGGTGCTGGCGTCGCGGGTGCCGGCCGGCACGGCGGCCGACAACGATGCCGGGCACGCCGACGGCGCCGCCGGCGCCCGCAGTGCCGCCGCGGACGCGCGGCTGCGTTTCGCCGCCGCCGTTGCGATTGCCGCCATCCGCGCGGCCGTCGAGGGCTGGGCGGCGGGTGACGGTCCGAACGAGGGCCCGCAGGGGCCGGCGGAGCTGGCCGTGGCCAACCTCGCGACCCTGCGGCACTTCCCGTGGGACGACCTGACGGCTTCCTGATGCTCGCCGGCAGCTGCCCGCCCTCCTCGCGCTGCCCGCCCTCCTCGCGCTGCCCGAGTCGCCGGAGGAGGCGGACTCGCCGATGGTGGGGAGGGGCGGTTCGCACCCCTGTCCTGCCCGAACCCCGGCCGCCCTGGCCGAAGGGGAAAGGGAAACGGACACACTGCACGCCCGTTCATGCCCGATTGGGTCCGTTCCCGTTTACTTCCCGCGCAGATCGACGTAATCTCTGCGGGAAACCACACGTTCGGGCATGGTTCGGAGGTGAGTGGGCATGTACGCACCAGAGCGGCAGCAGGAGATCCTGCGGCTGGCCCGGGACAGTGGCCGGGTGGACGTGGTCTCGCTGGCCGAGCAGTTCCAGGTGACGGCGGAGACGATCCGCCGGGATCTGAAGTCCCTCGATCGAGCGGGTGTCGTCCGCAGGGTGCACGGCGGGGCGATCCCGGTCGGGCGCCTCGACTTCGAGCCCGACCTCGCCGAGCGCGAGACCACGGCCGCCGGCGAGAAGGACCGTATCGCCAGGGCCGCCCTCGCGGAACTTCCGAGCGACGGCACGATGATCGTCGACGCCGGTTCGACGGTGGCCCTGCTCGCCGCCGCCCTGCCGGTGGAGCTCTCGCTCACCGTCGTCACCCACAGCCTGCCCATCGCGGCCCGGCTCGCGGACCATCCCGGTGTCCAGCTGCACCTGGTCGGCGGTCGCGTACGACATCGCACCCGGGCCGCCGTGGACGCCTGGGCGCTGCGCGCGTACGGAGAGATCCGCGCGGACGTGCTGTTCGTCGCGGCCAACGGCTTCTCCACCGAACACGGTCTGACCACTCCCGACCTCGCCGAGGCGGCGGTGAAGCGCGCGGCCATGGCGGCCGCCCGCCGGGTGGTGCTGCTCGCCGACTCCTCCAAGCACGGCCAGGAGCACTTCGCCCGCTTCGGCGGCCTGAACGACGTGGACCTGCTGATCACCGACAGCGGGCTGAGCCCCGAAGACGCCCTCGCGATCGAGCGCGGCGGCACGGAAGTAGTGCGTGCATGATCCTCACCGTCACTCCCAATCCGTCCCTGGACCGTACGTACGAGATTCCCGCGCTGGAGCGCGGCGAGGTCAACCGGGCCACCGGCGAGCGCGTGGACCCGGGCGGCAAGGGCGTCAACGTCTCCCGTGCCGTCGCCGCGGCCGGCCGGCGCACCGTCGCCGTGCTGCCGCTGGGCGGCGCGCCGGGCGCGGCGGTCGCCGGACTGCTGGACGCGCAGGGCATCGAGGTCGCTCCGGTGCCGGTGGCCGGGGCCACCCGTTCCAACATCGCGCTCGCCGAGGCGGACGGCGTGCTGACGAAGATCAACGCGCCCGGCCCGGAGCTGACCGCGGCCGAGCAGGAGCTGCTCCTGGAAACGGTCCGCCGGCAGTCGCGGGGCGCCGACTGGATCGCCTGCTGCGGAAGCCTGCCGCGGGGCCTCGCCCCCTCCTGGTACGCCGAGCTGGTCGCGCGGGCGCACGCCGTCGGCGCACGTATCGCCCTGGACACCTCCGGGCCGGCGCTGGCCGCGGCGCTGCGCGAGCGGCCCGACGTGGTGAAGCCGAACGCCGAGGAACTCGCCGAGGCCGTCGGATGCCGGCTGACCACCGTGGGCGACGCGGTGAAGGCGGCCGAGGAACTGCGCGGGATGGGCGCCCGTACCGTGCTCGCCAGCCTGGGCGCCGACGGGCAGGTACTCGTCGACGAGCACGGCGCCTGGTTCGGCTCCGCCCGGGTGGACGTCGTCCGCAGCAATGTGGGCGCGGGCGACTCCTCGCTCGCCGGCTTCCTCATCGCCGGCGGGCACGGACCGGAGGCGCTCGCCTCGGCGCTCGCCCACGGAGCGGCTGCCGTCCAGACCCCCGGCAGCGTGATGCCCACGCCGGGCGACCTGGACCCGGCCGCGGTCACGGTCACGGCAACGGTGCCGGTGGACCGCGTGTTGAAGGAACCGGTGACATGAACACCGATGCTCATGAGACCCCCTCAGTCCCCCTTACCCCCTCGGTCCCCACTACTCGCACTGTCCCCACTGTCCTCACAGTCCTCCACCGAACCACCGTCCCCGTTCACGCTTCCGCCCACCTCACGTCAAGGGCGATACGCGTGCGAAGGAGCCCGCGATGAGCGAGATGATCACCGCGGATCTGGTCGACCTCGACCTGTCCGCCGACACCAAGGAAACGGCGGCGCGAGCCCTCGCCGAGCGGATGGTGGCCCTGGGCCGGGTGACCGACCTGGAGGGCTTCCTCGCCGACGTGGCCGCCCGTGAGGCCCAGATGCCGACCGGCCTCGACGGCGGCATCGGCATCCCGCACTGCCGCAGCGAGCACGTCACCGAGCCGACACTGGGCTTCGGGCGCAGCGCCACCGGGATCGACTTCGGTGCGGCGGACGGGCCCGCCGACCTGATCTTCCTGATCGCCGCTCCGGCCGGTGCGGACGACGCTCATCTGACGATCCTTTCCTCACTGGCCCGGAAGCTGATGAACGCCGAGTTCACCGACGGGCTCCGCGCGGCCGGCGACGCCGAGGGCGCCGCGGCGCTCATCCGCGGGGACGATCAGCCGGCCTCCGACGGGACCACGGCCGCCACGGTGGACGCGGCCGGTCCCGGGACCTCCGACAGCCCCGCAGGTTCCACGGGCTCCACGGGCTCCACGGGCTCCGTGGTGGCGCCGGTGGCGGCCTCCGCCGGTGCCGCCACGGGCACTGCGGGCGACGGTCCCACCGACGACGGCACCATCGACGACGGCACCCGGGACGAGGCGACGTCCGGCGCGGGTGCGTCCGACGAGCGCGCGCGTCCCTTCCGGATCGTCGCCGTCACCTCCTGCCCCACCGGCATCGCCCATACGTACATGGCGGCGGAGGCACTGGAGAACGCCGGCCGGGAAGCGGGCATCGAGGTCGCGGTCGAGCCGCAGGGCTCGGCGGGCTTCACCCGGCTCGACCCGGCCGTGATCGCGGCGGCGGACGGTGTGATCTTCGCCCACGACGTGCCCGTCCGGGAGAAGGAACGCTTCGCGGGCAAACCGACCGTCGACACCGGCGTCAAGGCGGGCATCAACCGCCCCGCCGAGCTGATCGACGAGGTCCGCGGCAAGGCCGAGCGCGGTGAGGCCACCGCGGCTGCCGTACCCGGTGACAACCCCGTGGACCGTGCCGGCGAACCCGGTGAGGGGTACGGCACCAAGCTGCGCAAGTGGCTCATGTCCGGCGTCAGTTACATGGTCCCGTTCGTCGCGGCGGGCGGTCTCCTCATCGCCCTCGGCTTCGCGATCGGCGGCTATGAGATCAACGAGGCGCCGTCGGTGATGGAACACTTCGCGTGGACCCAGGCCGACAGCTGGGGCGCCCTGCTCTTCCAGATCGGCGGCGTCGCCTTCGGGTTCCTCGTCCCGGTCCTGGCCGGCTACATCGCGTACGGCATGGCCGACCGGCCCGGACTCGTGCCCGGCTTCGTCGGCGGTTCGATCTCCCTCACCATCAACGCCGGTTTCCTCGGCGGTCTCGTGTCCGGTCTGATCGCCGGTGCGGTGGTGCTGGCGATCCAGCGGGTGCGCATCCCGGTGGCGCTGCGCGGCATCATGCCGGTGGTGGTGATCCCGCTGATCTCCTCGGCGGTGGTCGGCTTCCTGATGTTCGTGGTGATCGGAAAGCCGATCGCCGAGGCGCAGAAGGCCATGACGGACTGGCTGAACGGCCTCACCGGCACCAACGCCATCCTGCTCGGCACCCTGCTCGGCCTGATGATGTGCTTCGACCTCGGCGGTCCCGTCAACAAGGTCGCGTACACCTTCGCCACGGCCGGTATCGCGGTCGCGAGCCCCAGTGACTCCGCGATGAAGATCATGGCCGCGGTGATGGCGGCCGGCATGGTTCCGCCGCTGGCGATGGCCCTGGCCACCACGGTCCGCGGCAAGCTCTTCAACCGGACCGAGCGGGAGAACGGCAAGGCCGCCTGGGTCCTGGGAGCCTCCTTCATCTCCGAGGGCGCGATCCCGTTCGCGGCGGCCGACCCGCTGCGCGTGATCCCCGCCTCGATGGTGGGCGGCGCGGTCACCGGCGCCCTGTCGATGGCCTTCGGCGCCACCCTGCGCGCGCCGCACGGCGGCATCTTCGTGGTCCCGCTGATCGGCAACCCGCTGCTCTACCTGGTCGCCATCGCGGCAGGTGTCTGTGTCACGACGGCTCTGGTGATCGTCCTGAAGGGCCTGCGCAAGCCGGCACCGGGAGCCAACGGCGCGCCCGGCGGCGAGGGTCCGGCGGCCCCGGCGGCACAATCCAAGCAGCCGGTCGCCGCGTGACACGGGAGCGGACACCACGAAAGCGGGTGACGGCCGCAGACGGCGGACGGGGCGGCAAGAGTGGCGAAACGCGCCAATGAGTACATCTGAGGCTTTCGCAGGTAAATGACTCAACTGCGATATAGATCACGTTCATCACGGTCCGGGACCAAAGTCCCGGACCGTGATGTGTACTGGGCGCATGCCTGAGCACGACTCGATCTTGAGGGTGACGGGTGCCACCGTCCTCACCCTGGTGGCCGCGGCCTGCGCAGCCGGCCTGGCCGGTGTCCTGCGGCGGGACCGCGGGCGGGTGCGGGGGAGGAGTGGCGTCGGCCTGCGGGTGCGGACGCGGAGGGAGCCGCACCCGGAGTCGAAGCCTGGACGCGACGTTCCGGGGCCCCGGGAGGTGCGGGTGCTCCGGACGATTCCGCGTCAGCGGCGGACGGGCCCGCCGGTGGAGCAGGTGCGGCTCACCCAGGCCGAGCGCGAGGCGTTCGTCGCCCTGGTCCGGCACTTCACCGGTGGCCGGGAAGCGCGATGACGGCGGGTCACGGGTCACGGATCACGGATCACGGATCACAGGCCATGGGTCAGGCAGTCTGGTCCCGGTGGTCAGGGCACCTGGGTCGCGCGACGCTCCATCGCATCACGGGCGGCGTCCTCGGTGGTGTACACCTCGCACATGTGCCGCCCGTCGGGAGTGGCCGTGTGCTCCACCTCCCAGAGGGAGATCTCCGCACCGTCACGCAGCAGGAACGCGTGCTCGTACAGCGAGAAGGACAGCCCCGAGCGGCCGGGGCCCACGGTGGACGGGCGGCCGAAGGCCTGGGTGATCCGGTGGGCGGACGCCGTGGTCAGCAGTGCGGCCGTCCCGGGACCCGGACGGTCCGTGTTCTCCGCCCGGCGCAGTAAGCGGCGCGCGTGGTCCGCCGAACCGTCGGGGACGTAGACGGGCCGGGGCGCGGGGATCCGGGACAGCTGCACCATCACCGGCAGTTCGAAGTCCGGGGTCTCCGGCGGCAGCGGCAGCCGGGCGGTGGCGACGCCCAGCTCCTCCTCGTCCGCATACACCTCGTGCTGCGGCTCGCTGCCCGGGGTCGTGTTGTGGACCAGTTCCCAGAGCGTGAGCGCCGAGCCGTCGGCGAGCAGCCAGGTGTGCCGGTACGTCTCGCGGTGCAGGCCGGCGCTGTGGTGCGCGGAGTGCAGCGAACTGTCGTGGGCCAGCGCGCAGTCGAGCAGGCGTACTGCCTCGTCGGGCAGTTCGAAGGAGTTCAGGGCACGGCCGAGCAGTCGCGCGAGATGCTCCTCAGGAGACTCGGGCGAGTCGGCTGGTTCGTACGCTGCCGTCTCGTACGGAACGCTCAAGGCTTCTCCTGGCGTCGCTGCATGTCACCTTGTGGGTGCATACCGTAGCCCCTCGGGCGGGCATCATGTCCGGAAACTGAGAAAACGTGCGGCCGGAAAACGAACGGACCGCGCGAAGAATTCCCGTCCGCCCCCGACGGACACCCGTACTCCCTGTTCAGACGCCCCTCCTGCCGCTCGTCGCCGGCCCGTCGGCCGCCGGTCACGCACTCCGCTCAGCGGTCGGCTTCCTCCGCTCACCGGACGCCCCGGCCGACCCGCCCGATCCCCCTACGCTTCCCCGTCCGGCGCGCCACACGCCTCCCTGCCCGGTTCGTCGTACGACTACCCGTACAACTCCCCGTACGGACTACCCGTACAACTCCTCGTACGACGGCCAGACTCCGCCCGGTCCGTCCACCGACTCGGCTGCGCGCAGGGCCCGTACGATCGCGCGGGTCACCAGGTCGGCGCCCGCCGCGAGGATCTCGTTCAGGGCGAGCGGGTTCGCGGCGTCGAGCGGGCGGGAGCCCGTGGCGAGGGTGAACACCGTGTCCCCGTCGTTGAGCAGGTGCACCGGCCGCACCGCCCGCGCGATGCCGTCGTGCGCGGTGCCGGCCAGCTTCTGCGCCTGTGCCTTGGACAGGTCCGCGTCGGTGGCGACCACCGCGAGCGTGGTGTTGAGCGGCTGCGGCCCGTTGTGCTCCGCGACGCCGGCGAGCCGCCGGACCGCCGCCGCGTGCACCTCCGTGTCCGGATGACGCACCCGGCCGCCCCGGAAGAACTCCCCGTACAGGGCCCCGGTGTCCGGGTCCAGCGCCGACCCCGCCGCGTTGGCCACCACCAGCGCGGCCACCGTGATCCCCGAGTCCAGCACCGTGCTCGCGGTGCCGATTCCGCCCTTCACCGCTCCGACCACGGCTCCCGTGCCGGCGCCCACGCACCCCTCCGGCACCCGCGACCCCGGCGCGGTCGCCGCGGCCGACTCGACCGCCGCGCGCCCGGTGGCCGCGTCCGGCCGGGCCCCGAAGTCCCCGCCCCGGCCCAGGTCGAAGACGCACGCGGCCGGCACCACCGGCACCACATGCGTGGGATCGGGGCCGACGCGCACCCCGCGCCCCTGCTCCTCCAGCCAGGCCATCACCCCCGACGCCGCGTCCAGTCCGTAGGCACTGCCACCGGTCAGAACGATCGCCTCGACCCGCTGCACGAAATTGCGGGGATCGAGCGCGTCGGTCTCCTTCGTGCCGGGACCGCCGCCGCGCACGTCCACGGCGGCCACGGCCCCGCCCTCGGGCGCGAGCACCACCGTGGTGCCGGTGAGCATGCCGTCGCCGGTACGGGTCGCGTGTCCCACCCGCACACCGGCCACATCGGTCAGAGCGTCAACAGTCATGGCGCCAGTCTTGCGCGGTCACCGTCGGAGCGGGGAGCAGCCGCCGAGAAGAGGTCACCGGCGAGGAGCCGGGGAGTAACCGCCGTCCGGGGAAGGTTCCGCCGGGGCCGTATTCTGGGCGTATGAGCACTGCCCCCGATCCCCGGCCGCGCGAGCCGAAACCCGCGCTGGTCTTCGACGACCCGCTGGACCAGCCGTCCGCGGACGACACCGACCGGGGATGGGGCGACCGCCCGTCCGGCGACAGCGCGTCGGACCTGAAGCGCTTCCTCGACGAGAAGCCGCCCCACCACATCTGACCGGGGCACCGGGCGGACCGGCGCCGGCTATCGCTCGCCGTACCCCGCGCCGTCGCCACGTACCGGGACCCCGTCGCGCTGCGGGCCGCGCTGCGCCACCAACTCGTCGCGGATCTCCTTGAGCACCTCGAGCTCGGAGATCTCGACGATCTCCTGCGTGCCCTCCCTCGCCTTCCTGCGGGCCTCGACCCGGGCCAGGTACCGGGCCATCGGCATCACCATCAGGAAGTAGACGACCGCGGCCGTGATCACGAACTGGAGTGTCGCGCCGAGGACCGAACCCCACAGGATCCTGACGCCCGTCGCGGCATCGCCGGCGCCCGTGCAGGGGCCCTTCAGGCACGAGCTGTAGGTGTCCAGGTTCTGCGTGCCGAAAGCGCCGACCAGTGGATTGATCATCCCCTTCACCATCGCGTTGACGACGTTGGTGAAGGCGGCGCCGATGACCACGGCCACGGCCAGGTCGACGACGTTCCCACGCATCAGGAAGGCCTTGAAGCCCTGCCAGACGCTGGTTTCGTTCTTCTCACCCACCCCGGGGCCTCCTCTCGTATGTGTGACGCTCGGAATCGAACGCTCCGCAACCTATGCCGGCGCCCCGCCGCACAGTGCGATCGGGTCTCGAACGAGGTGCTCGACGCGGCTCCCGCGCCCTCGGCCGAGAGGGACCGGCTCACCACAGGGTCACCGCCAGTCGTGAGGTGGCGCTCGCGCCGGCGAGGCCGGCCGCGGTGGCGCGCGGAACCGACAGCACCACCAGGGCCCCGCCCGTGCCCGGGCCCATGCCCGTGTCCTCCAGTGGCTTCGGCACCTCGGTGACCCGCGCCCCACGGGCGACCACACGGGCCTCACCGCCCGTCCCCCGCTCCTCGGCGGCGATGACATCGACCCGGTCGCCCGGCCTCAGCAGCCGCACGGTGGCCGCGTCGGCGATCCGCACCGGCGCCGTCACCCGCGCTCCCGCGCGCCGCGCCCGTACGACGCGGTCTCCCGTGGACGCCGGCCCGGCATGGGTGCTCGAAGCGCCGAGGGGATGCCCGCGCGACCGGTCCGCATCCCGGGGGCCCGCCGCCACCAGCGCCACCGCCGTGACAGCGAGCCCGACCGCCGCCGCCCGCCTCCGGTGCCGGACCAGCCGAGCCGACCGCAACAGCCCGCCACGCACCCGCACCGGCGCGAAGTGCGGCACCTCGCAACGCGGTGGGACACCCGCCCCGGGCGGGTGCGGAACAACTGCGGAGCGGGAGGGAGGAGGCGCGGAGGAGGGAGACGGAGAAGGGGAGGGGAAGGACGGAGGAAACTGCACGGGACCACCACCTGCGACGAGGGATCGGCTTGCGGATCCCACGATGAGGCTTCCCGCCGTTCTCCACCGGAGCCTGTGGACAGACCACAGCCTGTGGAAAACTCCCTCACCCGAACGTGAGCCACAGCACGGGCCCCGCGCCGGCGGTCCCGCGTCGCGAGCCCCGCGCCGGCAGCCCTACGGCAGTGCGAACCCCGGATCCACCCCGCCCAGCGCCGAGGCGCACGGGCAGTCCCGTTCCTCCGTCGTCGGCAGCGCAGCCACCGCGTCGAAGAGAACGTCACGCAGCCGGTCCACGTTGTCCGCGAACACCCGCAGCACCTCGTCGTGCGAGACGCCCTCGCCGGCCTCGGCACCGGCGTCGAGGTCGGTGACCAGGGCCAGGGACGTATAACAGAGCTCCAGCTCACGGGCGAGCGCCGCCTCGGGGTGGCCGGTCATGCCCACCACCGACCAGCCCTGCGCCTGGTGCCACAACGACTCGGCGCGGGTGGAGAACCGGGGCCCCTCGATCACGACCAGCGTGCCGCCGTCCACCGGCTCCCAGTCCCGCCCGCGCGCCGACTTCAGGGCGGCCGCCCGGCCGGCGGGGCAGTAGGGGTCGGCCAACGACACGTGCGCGACGTTCGGGACAGTGCCGTCGGGCCGGGGCAGCCCGTCGAAGTAGGTGTTCGTCCGGGACTTCGTACGGTCCACGAGCTGGTCCGGGACCAGCAGCGTCCCCGGTCCGTACTCGGGCCGCAGCCCGCCCACCGCGCACGGCCCGAGAACCTGGCGCGCGCCGACCGACCTGAGCGCCCACAGGTTGGCCCGGTAGTTGATCCGATGCGGCGGCAGATGGTGGCCGCGCCCGTGCCGGGGGAGGAAGGCGACCCGCCGGCCGGCCAGTTCACCGAGGAAGAGGGAGTCGCTGGGCGCCCCGTACGGGGTGTCCACCTGAACTTCGGTCACGTCCTCGAGGAAGGAGTAGAAACCGGATCCGCCGATCACGCCGATCTCGACGTTCGCCTTGTTCGTCATGTCCCGCACCCTAACCGGCCCCGGAAACGCCGAGAACCCCGTCGTCGGACGACGACAGGGCTCCCGTAAGGGATTCGGCCCCGGACGGCGCGCGAGGATCCCTCCTCAGGCGGCGGTGCTGCCGGCGGTGCTGCCGGATCCGGACGACGAGCCGGAGCCCGGGTTCGAGCCGGAGCCCGAGGAGGACGAAGCCGAAGAGGGCGAGGAGGACGCGGAGGACGAAGACGAGGACGAACCCGTCGACGAACCCGTCGACGAACCGGCCGTCTTCGACGCCGGGGCGCTGCTCGACGAGGAGCCGCGGCTGTCGTTGCGGTAGAAACCGGAGCCCTTGAAGACAATGCCGACCGCCGAGAACACCTTCTTCAGGCGACCCTGGCAGTTCGGGCACTCGGTAAGAGCGTCATCGGTGAACTTCTGCACCGCCTCGAGGCCCTCGCCGCACTCGGTGCACTGGTACTGATAGGTGGGCACTGTCTTCCTCCTGGCACTCTCACTCGATGAGTGCTAACGATCGTCAATGTTAACCCGTGCCGCAAGTGATCGGCGTAACGCACGTCACCCCGCCACGGCGGCGGCCGGAGCGTGACCGTCACGGGGACGGTTCTCCGCGCGCGCCCGTACGTGCCCCGCGCGGACCCCCGACGCGTCCCCGGGGCGTGCCTTCCCAGGCGGGAAGCCACGTCCGTGGAGCCGTCACCGCCCCACGCGTGCGTGCGGGAAACCCGACAGGAGCCTGCCCCGCGCCCTGCGCGACGGCCCGCCCGTGCGTCACATCTCACTGACCCCGACGGGATCGCGCCGGGCCGCGCCGCGCGTGACCTCGCGGGTCGCCCGGGGCGGCACCAGCCGCGACCGCAGGGCCAGCAGTGTCACCAGGGCGAGCACCGTGCCGCCCATCGGCACCAGGAACCCGGAGCCGGCCCGGAGGCTGTCCTCCAGCTGCCCGGAGACCGTGACCGCGGCCGCCTGGCCGAGGGCCACCGCGCCGGTCAGCCAGGTGAAGGCCTCGGTGCGGGCGCCGGCCGGGACGAGGTCGTCGACCAGCGTGTATCCGGTGATCAGGGCGGGTGCGATGCACATGCCGACCAGCAGGCCGAGACCGGCCAGGAGCAGCGCCGAGTGGGCGGTCCACAGGGCGGAGGCGGTCACCGCGAGCGCCACGTACCCGATGACCAGGCGCCGCTGGGGGGCGACCTTCCAGGCGATGGCGCCGCAGGCGATGCCGGAGAGCATGTTCCCCGCCGCGAAGACGCCGTACAGGATGCCGTTCAGTCCGGGTTCGCCGATCGACTCGGTGTACGCGGCCAGCGACACCTGCATGCCGCCGAAGACGGACCCGATGCCCAGGAAGATGACGATCAGGACGCGCACCCCGGGGACGCGCAGCGCGGAAGGGTGCTCCACGCGCGCGTGCCCGCGGGCGGCCACCTCGGGCTGCGTGCCCTTCTGCGCGGCGAACAGCAGACCGCCGATCAGGGTCAGCGCGGCCTCCGCCACCAGGCCCGCCGCCGGGTCCACGGCCGTGCACAGGGCGGTGGCCAGCAGTGGTCCGACGACGAAGGTCAGCTCGTCGGTGACGGACTCGAAGGCCGCCGCCGTGGTCATCAGCGGGGAGTTCCTGAGCTTCACACCCCAGCGTGCGCGCACCATGGGCCCGATCTGGGGCACCGAGGCGCCGGTGGGCACGGCGGCGGCGAACAACGCCCACAGCGGGGCGCCGTTCAGCGCCAGCGCGGTCAGGGTCAGCCCGGCCAGGGTGTGCACCAGGACACCGGGGACGAGGACGGCACGCTGCCCGTGACGGTCGGCGAGCCGGCCGCTGTAGGGCGCGAACACGGCCATGGCGACGCCGGTGGCCGCCGCGACGGCGCCGGCCGCGCCGTACGAACCGGTGGTGTGCTGCACCAGCAGCACGATGGAGAGGGTGAGCATCGCGAACGGCTGGCGTGCCGCGAAGCCGGGAAGCAGGAACGTCCAGGCGCCGCGCGTGCGCAGCAGTCGGCCGTATCCCGGACGGGGGGTGGCCGCAGAGTCCTTCGACGTGGTGACCGTGGATGCCACGGCCCGTGCCTTTCTGCCGCCTGGTGGCGCGTGGGCCCCTGGTGTCGGGCGCGCCGAGAGCTGTCCTCTTGCGCTGACTGCGGTAGATGCCGGTGCCACAGCTCAGGGCGTGCCGGCCGCCATACGGTCGCGCCAGCTCTGCGTCAGGCAGAGTTGGTTCGATCTGGGTATCGCTTGCATGGTACAGGCGGTTCCGGGTATACGCAGGTGCCAGGTGCTTGTGGTCCTGTGAAAGTGAGCACAGAGAGGCTACGGCCCTGCGAATGACGGGTCGTGCCCGAACCGCGCGAACGACGCCGGAAGTGACGTCTCAGCCCCGCCTCCGCCCGCCCGGTCACCCCCCGGGCCTCGCCCCGCCCGCCCCCAGCCAGCCGGCCAGTTTGCCGCCGCGGCCCACCGCGCGGAGGCGGCGCTCGGCGGCGTCCCGGACCGGGTCGGTGGCGACGACGAGCAGTTCGTCCCCGCGCCGCAGCATCGTCGTCGGTCCCGGAACGAACGAGGTGCTCCCGCGCACGACGAGCGTGACGGCCGCCCCCTTCGGCAGCCGCAGCTCGCCGACCTCCACGCCGTGCATCCTCGACCCCTCCGGGATGCCGACCGACAGCAGATGTCCGCGCAGCCGCTCCAGGGGTGCCGACTCGATGCCCAGGTCGGCGGCCTCCGTACCCTCGCCGAGCCGCAGTGTGCGGGCCAGCCACGGCAGCGTCGGTCCCTGGACGAGGGTGTAGACGACCACCAGGATGAAGACGATGTTGAAGATCGAACGGCTGCCGGAGACGCCCTCCACCATCGGGATCGTCGCCAGGACGATGGGCACGGCGCCGCGCAGCCCCGCCCAGGACATCAGTGCCTGCTCCTGCCAGGGCGCCCGGAACGGAGCCAGGCACAGCACGACGCTCAGCGGGCGGGCCACCACGGTCAGCACCAGTCCGATGATCAGCGCGGGCACGATGTCGTCACCCAGCTCGTGCGGGGAGACCAGCAGACCGAGCAGGACGAACATGCCGATCTGGGCGAGCCAGCCGAGCCCTTCGGCGAACCCGCGCGTGGCGGGCCAGTGCGGCAGCTTGGTGTTGCCCAGCACCATCGAGGCGAGGTAGACGGCGAGGAAGCCGCTGCCGTGGGCCATGGCGCCCGCCGCGTAGGCGGTGGTGGCGATGGCCATGACGGCGATCGGGTAGAGACCGGAGGCGGGCAGCGCCACGTGTTTGAGCCCCAGGGAGCCCAGCCAGCCCACCGCGAGTCCGACGACGGCGCCGATGGCCAGCTCCAGGGCGATCTCACCGAGCAGGACGTACCAGTGCTCGATCGGGCCGGCCGTGGAGAAGGCGAGCACCATGATGACCACGGGGGCGTCGTTGAAGCCGGACTCGGCCTCCAGCGTGCCCGTCACCCGTGAGGGGAGCGGGATGCGCCGCAGCACGGAGAAGACGGCCGCCGCGTCGGTCGAGGACACCACCGCGCCGATGATCAGTGCCTGCCGCCACTCCAGCCCGATCAGGAAGTGCGCGGCCGACGCGGTGACACCGACGCTCGCCGCGACGCCGACGGTCGCGAGGACGGCGGAGGCGGGCAGGACGGGTTTGATCTCCGTCCACTTGGTGCCCAGACCACCCTCGGCCAGGATCACGACCAGGGCCGCGTATCCGATGACCTGAGTCAGTTCGGCGTTGTCGAAGTGGATGTCGCCGATGCCGTCCTGGCCCATGGCGATACCGATGCCCAGGTACACGAGCAGGCTGGGGAGACCGCTGCGTGAGGAGATCCGGACCGCCGCGACGGCGACGAGCAGGACCAGCGAGCAGACGAGCAGGAGCTGGTTGAGGTGGTGGACAGTCGTGGCCGTTCCCTTCCCTGGCACCCGCGCGGTGCGCCCGAGCTCCTGTCCGGGGTCCGGGTCGGCCGGCGCGTTCACGGCGAACTACTTCGTTACCTTACCTAACTCTTGACGCTTTCTTGACGCGCGTTCCTGGCATCATCGAACGTCCGTCCGGGGTGGTACCCGACTCCGCGTCAAGTGGCGCAGGGCCCTGCGCCTATCGTTGCCCCAGCGCTCAGTTAAAAGCACAGCCCGCCCTGCCGCTCGCGTAAGGACAGCAAGGACAGCGATGCCCCCCAATACCACCGCCTCCACGGGTCAGCAGCCCGGCAAGTCCGGCAGGAAAAAGGGGCGCAAAGCCCGTCTGGTCGTGTTCGTCCTGGTGCTGGCACTGATCGGCGGTGCCGCCTACGGGGCGTACTGGTCGGTCGGCACCGTGCGCGCCTCCTTCCCGCAGACCAAGGGCTCGATCACCCTCGAAGGCCTGTCGGGCCCCGTCGACGTCAAACGCGACGGTCACGGGATCCCGCAGATCTACGCCTCCTCCGACGAGGACCTGTTCATGGCGCAGGGCTACGTCCAGGCGCAGGACCGGTTCTACGAGATGGACGTCCGCCGGCACATGACCTCCGGGCGCCTGTCGGAGATGTTCGGCAAGAGCCAGGTCGAGACCGACGAGTTCCTGCGCACCCTGGGCTGGGACCGGATCGCGCAGGAGGAGTACGAGAAGACGCTCTCCCCGGCGACGAAGAAGTACCTCGACGCCTACGCCAAGGGCGTCAACGCCTACCTGAAGGGCAAGGACGGCGCCGCCATCTCGCTGGAGTACGCGGCCCTGGGCTTCACCAACGACTACAAGCCCGGCGCGTGGACCCCGGTGGACTCCCTGGCCTGGCTGAAGGCGATGGCCTGGGACCTGCGCGGCAACATGCAGGACGAGATCGACCGCGCCCTGATGACCAGCCGCCTCGGCCCGGAGCAGATCGCCGACCTGTATCCGGCATACCCGTACAGCCGGAACAAGCCGGTGGTGCAGGAGGGCCAGTACAACGAGCTCACCGGCACCTACGAGTCGGGCGGTGACGAGAGCGGCAGCGGCACGGGCGACGGCACCGGGACCGGCATCGGCGACGGGACCGGCATCGGCGACGGCACCGGCACCGGCACCGGCACCGGAGTGGAGGGTGCGTCCGAGGTGGACGGCACCGCGGGCACCGCGGGCACCGCGAGCGGCCTGGAGAGCCAGCTGACGGGGCTCCAGCAGGTCCTGCAGGACCTCCCGACCGCCGTCGGCGTCAACGGCGACGGCATCGGCTCCAACTCCTGGGTCGTCTCCGGGAAGCACACCATCACCGGTGAGCCGCTGCTGGCCAACGACCCGCACCTGTCGCCCGCACTGCCGTCCGTCTGGTACCAGATGGGTCTGCACTGCCGCAGCGTCTCCGCCACGTGCCAGTACGACGTCTCCGGCTACACCTTCGCAGGCCTGCCCGGCGTGATAATCGGCCACAACCAGGACATCGCCTGGGGCCTGACCAACTCCGGGGTCGACGTCACCGACCTCTACCTGGAGAAGATCACCGGCGACGGCTACCAGTACGGCGGCAAGGTGGTGCCCTTCAAGACCCGCGAGGAGACCATCAAGGTCGCCGGCGGCGCCTCGCAGAAGATCGTCGTCCGGGAGACCAACAACGGCCCGCTGCTCTCCGACCGGTCCAAGGACCTGGTGCGGACCGGCAAGAAGGCCACCGTCGACTCCGCCGCACCCGACCGGGGCGACGGCTACGGCGTCTCCCTGCGCTGGACCGCGCTGGACGCCGGCCGCACCATGGACTCCGTCTTCGCGATCAACCGCGCGAAGGACTGGGACGGCTTCCGCGAGGCGGCCACCCTGTTCGAGGTGCCCTCGCAGAACCTCGTCTACGCGGACACCGAGGGCCACATCGGGTACACCCTGCCCGGAAAGATCCCCAGCCGCGCGGAGGACCACGACGGCTCCATCCCCGCACCCGGCTGGAACCCCGCGTACGAGTGGACCGGCTGGATCGAGCAGGACGAACTGCCCTACGAGTTCGACCCCGACCGCGGCTACATCGTCACCGCCAACCAGGCCGTCGTGGACCCCGACACGTATCCGTACACCCTGACCACCGACTGGGGCTACGGTGCCCGCAGCCAGCGGATCAACGATCTGATCCAGTCGAAGATCAAGGACGGCGGCAAGATCTCCACCGACGACATGCGGCAGATGCAGCTCGACAACAGCAGCGGCATAGCCAAACTGCTCGTGCCCGAGTTGCTCAAGATCGACGTCGACGACCCGGACGTGCGTGAGGCGCAGAAGCTGCTGGAGGGCTGGGACTACACCCAGGACGCCGACTCGGCGGCGGCCGCCTACTTCAACTCCGTCTGGCGCAACGTCCTCAAGCTCGCCTTCGGCCACAAGCTGCCCAAGGAGCTGCGGGTCAAGGGCCAGTGCCTGTGGGTCGACCCGGTCAACCCGACCGGGCCCGCCGAGGAGCGCGTCAAGGTCCGCGAGTGCGGTCTGCGCGAGGCGGACCAGGCCCAGCCCGACGGCGGCGACCGCTGGTTCGAGGTGGTCCGCACGCTGATGGAGGACGAGGACAGCGACTGGTGGACGACCCCGAAGTCCGGCGCCCGCGAGCCCGCGGAGAACCGTGACGAGCTGTTCAAGCGCGCCCTGGGCGACGCGCGGTGGGAACTCACCGCCAAGCTCGGCAAGGACATCGACACCTGGAGCTGGGGCCGGCTGCACCGCCTGTTCCTGAAGAACCAGACCCTGGGCACCGCCGGCCCCGGCTTCGTGCAGTACGCCCTCAACCGGGGCCCCTGGAAGCTCGGCGGAGGCGAGGCCACGGTCAACGCCACCGGCTGGAACGCCGCCGGCGGCTACGGGGTGGTGTGGGTGCCGTCGATGCGGATGGTGGTCAACCTCGGCGACCTCGACAAGTCGCGGTGGATCAACCTCACCGGCGCCTCCGGACACGCCTACAGCTCCCACTACGTCGACCAGACGGACAAGTGGGCAGAGGGCGAACTGCTCGAGTGGTCCTTCTCGAAGAAGGCGGTCGAGGAGAACACCGAGGACACCCTGCTGCTCAAGCCGTGAGCAGCGGCCCCTGCTGATACGGAAGCGGCCTCCACGCACGCGTGGAG
>NZ_JBHXQZ010000027.1:0-40743 GCF_042717095.1 Streptomyces sp. NPDC058632
GGCACGTGCGCGGAGTGCGCGGCGGCATCCAGCGGCACCTGAGATCCCGGACGCGGGGGGGGGGGGGGGGGGGGTGTTAGGGGCCCCGCCCCCCCCCCCCCCGGGCCCCGCGCCTCCGTGCTGCGCCCGTGTTCGCAGTCGACGGCACTGTCGGTGGCAATGTCAGTGCCCTGTGCCACGCTCGGCGCATGGGATTCTTCGATGATCTTGTGCTGCCGGAGGAACAGGCCGGTGAGCGGGCCGTGCTGGTGACCATACGGCCGCCCGGAGAGGACGAGGGGCGGTATGCGCCGCCCGTCGACCGGTTCGCACCCGCGCGGGTGCCGCAGCTGGAAGTCGTCGGTGCCGGTCCGGAAACCAGGGTGCTGCTGACGGGATGGTCCGTGTGGCCGCGGTCGGTCACCTTGCATCTGGCGGTCTTCCGCAGCGTCCGCCGTCAGGGTGCGGACGCGCAGCGGCAGTCCGGGCTCCGGGTGGGGCTGCGGTTCTCCGACGGCCGTCGCGTGACCTCGCTGGACGGCAAGGTGTCGCGGAGAATCCCGTTCACCGGGCCGCAGGGGCAGGCGCGCGTGGCACAGACGGACCAAGCGGTCGGGCTCATTCCGCTCGATCCGGGCCTGCACCATTCCCACAGGTCCCTGTTCAAGACCGACGTCGACCTGTACCTGGCGGAACTCCCGCCCCCCGGGGAAGCGGAGCTGGTGGTCGAGTGGCCGGACGAGTCGATGGCCGAGACCCGTACCGCCATCGACGTGGCGACGCTGCGTGCCGCGTCGAGCCGTGCGCTCGAGGTGTGGTCGGACCCCGAGCTGCCGGAGCCGGCACAGGAGTCGGGCACCTTCGCGACGATGGAGATGAGCGGGCCGCCGACGTTCCTGGCACCGCCCCTGACCCGGCACCAGCTGGAGACGCTGCGCCGGGAGGAGGAGGCACGGCAGCGCTATGTGCCGCGGGCCGACTGGCAGCAGATCGGCTACCGGGACTGGGGGGACGCGGATCTGATCCGGGCCCGGCTCGCCGGAGGCGCGCCTGTGGCCGCCACCGTCGGACAGCTCGGCACCACCCCGCTGCACCTGGCGGCGGAGTGGGGCACGACGGAAGCGGTGACGGCGCTCCTGACGCACGAGGTGGCCGAGAACGAGAACGAGGCCACCGACAAGGACGCGTACGGCGTCGTCGACGCACGCGACCACAGTGAGCACACCCCACTGTGGTATGCCGCCCAGAACGTGGACGAGGGCACCGTCCGCGCCCTGATCGACGCCGGGGCGGATGTGTGGACACCGCAGTCGGGGCCCTGGTCGCCCGGTCGGCTGTTGTCGACCACGTCGCTCGCACCTCTTGTGCGTGACCTGCCGGGGGCGGTGGAGCTGCCCGCCGAGGAGGCCGCTGCCCAGCAGAGGGCGGACGCGCTCATAGCGGCCTTCGGCGAGGAGCGGTTGTGGACGGAAGGGCTCGGCATCTGCTTCGTACGGGGCCTGAGCGAGGACGAGGTGATCCGGCGGCTCGGTGCCGACCCCGCGCGGTGCCCGAGGGAGGCACTCGACGACGCGCCCTTCGACCCGGCGGACTACGACGAGTCCCTGCGTTACGTGGGCGTCCTGGGTGTGGACGGCGCCCCGGGCGGCTGCGCGATCGCGCAGGACGGGTACATGCCGAGCGACAACGCCGTGCTGAAGGCGATATCGGCGGGCACCGCCGCCTACGGGGTGTACTTCAACCCGAAGGGCGGCACCTTCGGCACCCTGGCCCGGGACGGCGAAGTCGTCGAGTCCGAGGAGATCGGCCTGGGGCCGCACGCGTCGGACCCGGCCGCCTTCTGGACCTTCCGCTTCTGGCAGCGGGGGCACGCGTTCCCCCACGGCGCCGACATCATGGCCTACGCGTGCGCCGCGGCCGGCCTGAGCATCGACGACGGCCGGGACGCGGCCGGACTGAGCAGCCCACGCCGCTGGGTCGAGCTGCCTCCGCGGCTCCGGCGCTGAGGGGCGACAAGACCGGCGGAGGCGGTGTCCACGGCGTCCGCCGGCGCACGTCACCGGCGTCCCGGCCGGGGACCCGGCCGTGGGTGACGGCATTGGCGGCCAGCTCGGCCACGACCAGCTCGACGGTGTCGTGCACCGGGCTGCCGTAGGTCCAGCCCCAGGCGTCCGTCTGCTGGGAGGCGAGGCCCCGGGCGAGCCGGGCGCCCCGCGGGGGTGGCGGAGAAGCGGAGGGTGAGGGCTCTCTGCTCGGCGAAGGGGACGGCGGAAGCAGCCGGTCGCTGCCGCTGGGGGAACTCGTCATGCCACGAAGATCCCGTGGCGGCAGCCCCGTTCACCAGGTCCGACGCCCCCACGGCGGCGCTCTGTGGGAGCGGTGGGCGAGAGTGTGGGACTTGTCGGGGGCGGCTGCCCGTCGCCCGCGCTTGTGCCGCCCCTTCATGGCGTGCCCGTTCAGGCCGGCAGCGGACGCACCCTGTCTTCGTCCGTCACCTCGTACACCTCGATGCGCAGCAGCGCCCGGACATGGACCGGAACGCGTTCGACGGCCTTCACGGACGAGGACGGCACGACGAGTGCGTACCGTATCCGGGGGTCCTGACTCGTCATCCGGCGCAACAGCTGCCCGTAGGCGATGTCGGCGTCGATGCCCTTCTCGCCGGTGCGGCCCTTGGCCTCGCAGATCAGCCGCTCGTCGCCGCGCACGGCTTCGACGTCGGTCCAGCGGTCGGTGGGTTCGACCGGTGTCCAGCCCTCGGTGAGCAGCCAGGTGCGGAAGGCGTCGGTGACCCGGTCCTCGTCGCCGGCCCGGGCCAGGATCGTCCGCAGCGCCGCGAGATCGGCCTCCTGGCTGCGCCGCAGCCGCCCGCGGCCGTCCGCGTCGAGGTCGGCGGGGCGGATCACGATCAGCCGCAGCCCGTGGGCGGGGATCTCGGTGTCACGGCGGGCGTCGTACAGGGCCCGCTGCTCGCCCCGGTGGACTCCGCTGACGGTGAGCCTGTCCGGCTTGTCGAAGTGGGGCATGGGCTGATCGTGCTGCAGTTCCCGGTACTCGACCACCAGTCGGTGGCCGGGCCAGTACGCGTCGACCGGCAGCCTGGCACGTCGGCCTCCGGCCCCGGGGTCACCCAGCAGCCAGTCGAACTTGTGCTGGGTCAGGGCCTCCTCGCCGAGGACCTGGTTGCACAGGCCGACCACGTACGCCTCGTCACTGACGTCTCTCGTTCCCATGGCGCGCATCGTGCCAGGCGTCACTGACAACGAGGGGCGGAACGACGTACGAGGGGTGTTGGCTCAAGGGCGCTCCAGGAGATCGACGACGGACAGCCCGGTTTCGCCATTGACGAGGGTGAGGGAGACGTCGGCGCGAGCGGCCAGGTCGAGTGGATCGAGGCCCTCGGTGCAGTCGGCGTGGATGATGCGGTCCAGGCCCGCGCCGACCAGGGGTGCAGCAGTTCGCAGTGAAGCTTCCAGAGCCATGTCACGCCGTCCCGCAGCGACTGCGGAGGAGTTCCACACCGTCGCCTTCGAGATCGTCGCAGTACGTCGCGCGCCCAGTCATGGCCATTACCAGGGTCAAGGTGCGGCCGGACACGAGAGGCCCGGAACCGGTCGTGAACGGGCCGTCATCCGCTACAAGTCTCAGGCCGCCGATGCGTCCCTTGGCAACGACCACGAGGTCCGAGCCCTGGTAGTACTCGGCCGTCTCCGTGACGACCCCGATCGGATAGTCGCGACGGATGCCCAGCGGGCGCCGGATGTCTTCTCCGTGCACGATCGTCTCGCCCAGCATGGCGATGGCAGGCAAGGGAGGCTTGGTCGTGCTCGGGACGACGCGCCGGAAACGTCCAAGGGTCTCGCCCGGGGTCGCGCCGAGCTGCTCGGCCAGCCGCACGGCCACCTGCTTGTCGAAGTCGAACCGGCAGCGGATCACACCCGCCAGCCAGCTCATGGTGTTGAGGCTCGCGCCCGCGGTCAGGTGCGCCAGCACCTCACGCACCGTCAAACCGCTGCAGAGCGACGGCGTTGCCCACTGCTCGTCCGTCAGATCCGCGAGATCGGCCGCCAGCGCCGCTCGCTCGGTGCGGATCAAGGGCCAGATCCCGGTCTCGCGATTGCGGTCCGCTGTCAGTGCCGGATCAGTCATATGGGCTGGACTCCTGTCAAGGATCGTGATCTGCGGTGTCCCCGGCCCGAACAGCGGGCGTCCGGCAGGGGCGTTCCCCAAGGAGACTTTCGCTCCGGAGCAAAGTCATCGCCGGTGAGCGATCTTTTTCTCCGGCGCCTGAACCCGGATCGCACGCGCACCGGCGGCTACCGCAGTTGGCACGCCGAAATCACCAGCGGCTGCCCGGAGTTGCCGGTTCTCATCGACATCTTGGAGCCGTCCGATCGCCAAGTGCTGCCCAAAACCATCGACGAACGTCGCCCGCTCCCGCTCCCGCTCCCGCTTACGCAACCTGCAGGCTGCGCCGGAGGCAGTCGTGGCACAGTGCCTCGTCGTCGACCGGCCGGAACAGCGTGGCCTGTACGTGCTCGCCCTCGCACTCCCGCAGGGCGGTCAGCCGCGCGGACAGGCGGCCGGGGCCGGGCCGAGCGGGGTCCGGCGGTACGGGAGGACGCGCGCCGTCGGCGGAGGAGGCAGGCTCCGGCAGCGGCACGTCGCGCAGGAGGTAGCGCAGCAGGCCGCCGGGGCGGTGGACGGTGCTGCCGTCGTCGGGGAGGCCGCGCAGGATGTGCAGGCGGACGGCGGCGGGCGGGTGCCCTGCGGCGAGCCAGCGGGCGGTGAGGCCGGCCAGTTCGGCGTGCATGGCGCGGGGGATGTGGCGCAGGGCGGGGGAGAGGCCGGGGAAGGTGGAGACGAGGGCGCGGGCCTCTTCGAGGAGAGGTGGGGCGGTCTCCGGGGCCGTCGCCTCGGGCGCCGGTTCCGGCTCCGGTCCGGGCTCCGGTTCCGGCTCGGACCTGGGGGGTTCGGGGGGTGGGTTGGAGGTGTTTTCCCACAGGTTTTTATTGGGATGACCGTCGGTGGGCCGAGGGGTCGGGTGGCCGACGGCCGGGAAACGACGACTCGGTGCGACCTGCGGCGGCACCCGTTCCGTGACGGTCCCCACGGGCGTGTGGGCGAGGAGCTTGGCGGCTTCGGTCGCGCTCAGCGGGGTGCTGGAGATGAGCTGTTGGGTGGCCCAGTGGCCGCCGGATCCCTGGAGGCGCCGTTCGTGGACGAAGCCCTCGGCCTTGAGCTGGTTCTTGGCCCGGGTGAAGGCACACGGACGGATGCCCGCACGTTCGGCGGTGCGCGACAGGGACTCGCGGGCTCCCTCGGGAAGGGAGAGCTGCCAGGTCAGGAGTCGGACGGCGTCGGAGGACAGACGCGGGTGCCGGATGATCTCGTGCGAGAGCTGAGTGAACGCGCGAGGGCGCGATATGGTGCCGATAAATCACGGGTGGAGGTCCTGTCCACTGGTGGTTCAGGCCCTCGCCAACGGCTGCAACCGTTGCGGGGGCCGACTTGTGGCGACCGTACCGCACGGAACGTGCGCGCGTGGACGCGTTGAGTGAAGAGGGTGGGGTTCGGCTTCCGACCGCACTCACGCACGCCGTATCGACGAGACGGGCCGGACCGCTTCCTTGCGCGTCGGCCGGCCGGAACTGCATGAGGTGGCGCTCCACGCCGTGACCGGCGCCTTCGCCCTCCGGTAAGGCGGCGGCCTCGGCCCGCACTTCAAGGGGACGGACCCTGCCCGGAGGGTGGGAGGGTCGTTCACTCGTTCGTCGCAACTTGTGCTGGTTTCGGTGTGGATGATGCCTGTGCGTCCTACCGTGCGGTGCGACTTCGCGAGCGAGTCGAAGGAGTCGAGCAGCCGGTCCCGGTCGTTCTTCGACGGGTTCGCCCGGAAGTGCGCGTCGTGCCGGTCCTGCGCCTCGAAGGACTGCTGGGCCGCGTGGAGCAGGTCCTGTGCGTGCGGGCCGGTGCTGCCCGCCGCTTCGACGGCGTTGGCGACGCCTTCCCGGGCGGTGTCCGCGGCCACGCGCGCGGCGAGCGTCACCTCCGCCGTCGGGGCCAGGCCCGCGACAACGGTGGCGACGCCGAAGGCACCCAGCCCGGCGATGAGCACGGGCTTGCGGCCCAGGCGGTCGCCGACGGCGCCGAGCGGCAGCAGCAGCGCGGCCAGGGCAAGGGGGTAGATGTTGATGATCCACAGAACCGTGCTCTGGGAGGCGCCGAACTCCACGGCCATGTGGGTCTGCGCGACGTTCAACCCGGTCGCCGAGGCGATGACCACCATCAGGGCGATGGAGACGGCGATCAGGATCGTGCGCAGCCGACGCACGTCGGTGACACCCCCGCCGCCGGCTTGCGCGGCCCGTACGGGCTGGTTCGCACTCATGCATTCTTCTCAAAACGGGCATGTCGAGTCGGCGCCGGAGCAGGGCCGGACCGTCCGCACGCGATGCCAACCCCGCATTGCATCAGGGGCATACGATGTTGCTCATGACGCAAGAAGGTGGAGAGCTGGACAGCCTCGTACGCAAACGCATCCGTGCTCTGCGGGTGGCGCAGGGCTGGTCGCTGGAGGAACTGGCCACCCGCGCCCACCTCAGCCAGTCCTCACTGAGCCGCATCGAGAACGGCCGGCGCCGCCTCGCGCTGGATCAGCTGGTCACTCTCGCCCGCGCCCTGGACACCACACTGGATCAGCTCGTGGAGACCGCCGCCGACGACGTGGTCACCAGCCCGACGATCGACAGCGCCCACGGCCAGATGCGCTGGCCCGTCAAGGCCGACCCCGGGATGAGCGTGGTGCGCCAGCGCATGACCGAACCGCCACCCGAGAACCCGGCCCGCATGCGCGCCCACCCGGGGCGCGAATGGCTCGTCGTCCTGTCCGGCACCGCGATCCTCATGCTCGGCCACCGCCGCTTCCGCCTCGGGACCAACCAGGCCGCCGAGTTCCCCACGATGATGCCGCACGCGATCGGCGCCGAGGGCGGGCCCTGCGAGATCCTGGGCATCTTCGACCGCGATGCCCGCCGGGGTCACCAGCGCGACGGCGACGGCGGCGGCGACGCTCAGGGCACTCCCGAATGACGGCGCGGGCCGCGCGACGGCCTCCGCGGCGGTGACCTCTTGCGCGTCGGGCAGCACACCCGACCACCATCTTGCGTAAACGGGAAGATTTCGTGCCGCAGGCGCATAACCGTCTTAGCGTGAAGAGCATGAACCAAGCACACGCGCACACCCCCCACCACGGCGCTTCGCACGGTCACCACCACGAGCACGGAACCGACGGCCAGGCGGAGATCCTCGACCTGGACGCCGAGGTCCTCGCCGAGCACACAGCCTCCATCACCGCATGGCTGCCACTGCATACCGGCCCACACCACATCGTGGATCTGGGCTGTGGCACGGGCGCGGGCACCTTCGCCCTCCTCGACCGCTTCCCCGACGCGCACGTCACCGCCGTCGACGCGTCCGCCGAACACCTTCAGCGCCTGCGCACAAAGGTGTGCACCCGCGGCGTCCAGGAGCGCGTGCGCACCGTCCAGGCCGACCTCGATGAAGCCGACTGGCCCGACCTCGGCTCACCGGACCTGGTATGGGCGTCGGCCTCGATGCACCACATGGCCCACCCCGACCGCGCACTGCGCACCGTCCACGACGCGCTCGCGCCCGGCGGCCTGTTCGCCGTCGTCGAACTGGCCGGCCACCCCCGCTTCCTGCCCGAAAACGCCCCCACGGACCGGCCCGGCCTGGAAGAGCGCGTCCACGCCGCGGCCGACCGTCTCCAGGCCGAACACATGCCCCACCGCGGCGCCGACTGGGGCCCGATGCTGACCGCCGCCGGCTTCACGGTCGAGGACGAACGCACCATCGCCGTGAACATCGAAGGCTCCCGCAGCGAAGCGATCGGCCTCTACGCCCTCGGCATCCTGCGGCGCATCCGCAGTGTCATCGCCGAAAGGCTCTCCCCCGAGGACCTCACCGCGCTCGACCGGCTCCTCGACACCGGCAGCCCGCACGGCATCCTGCGCCGCGACGACCTGACGGTACGCACCGAGCGCACCGTATGGGCCGCCCGCCGCACCTGACCCCGAACACGGGGTGCCGGTCGAGAACGCTGCCACCAGTCGCAAACGAGGGGGTGTCACGTCCGGCGCGGTGAGGTCGTCCGGCGCGGGCCCCGCAGCCCGTCGCCGGGGGCGGGTCGGACGCCCGCCGGACGGCGCGGTTGTCGACCGCCCTCAAAAGGCCTCTGAGGCAAGCCGGTTCGGTGTTCCGCGCCCCGCACACCACCAGAATCGTCGGTAACGCGTCCCGGTACGCCGGCCTGCGGCGCAGTGTGGACTCACGTCTCGGAACCCTCCGGCCGTCCCGCTTCGGATCCCTCGCCACCCGTTTCCCCCGCCCGGCGATCGTCGGCTCCCCGTACGTCGTCTCGTCCAGCACCGTGAGGCCGGGGAACCGCGCACGGACCCGGGAGAGCAGATCCGCGGTGGTGATACCGGTCTCGGGGCGGACACCCGCCGGTGCCTGCGAGATGCGCAGACCGCGGCCCCGCCGTCACCGCGGTCCGTATTTCCGCCCCGACCGTGAGGTGAGCCCGCCCAGCATGCCCCGCGGTACCAGCTTCGCCGCCCCCATCAGGGTCTTGTAGCGCGGGTCCGGGATCGACACCGTCTTGCCGCGGGCCAGGTCGGCGAGGGCGGCCTCGGCCACCTTGTCCGCGTCCAGCCACATCCAGTTCGGGATGTTGTCCGTCCCCATCCCCGCCCGCTCGTGGAACTCGGTGCGGACGAAGCCGGGGCACAGAGCCATCAGACGGACGTCGTTGCCCGCCAGGTCCTGTGCCGCGCCCTGGGTGAACTGCACGACCCACGCCTTGGACGCCCCGTAGGTCCCGCGCGGCACGAACGCCGCGGTCGAGGCGACGTTCACGACGCCCCCGCGCCCGCGCTCCCGCATCGACTCCACCGCAGCCGTCGTCAGCCGGAGCACCGCCTCGCAGTGCACCTTGAGCATCCTCAGCTCGTCCGCCATGGAGACTTCGAGGTACCGGCCCTTGTTGCCGAAACCCGCGTTGTTGACCAGCAGGTCCACGGGGTTCCTGCGGTCGCCCAGCCGCTCGGCCACCGCCTCGATGCCCTTGTCCTCGGACAGGTCGGCCGACAGCACCTCCGCCTCGATACCGTGACGGTCGTGAAGCTCGGTCGCCTGCTCCCGAAGCCTGCCGAGGTCGCGGGCCACCAGCACCAGGTCGTGCCCGTCGGCCGCCAGCCGCCGCGCGAACGCGGCACCGATCCCGGCCGTCGAACCCGTAATCAGAGCGGTTGTCATGGCTCAAGACTAGTTACCCGGAGTCCGGGCGTCCGCTCGGCACCGCCGCCCCGACCGGTGAACTGAAGCCCGTCCGGGTCAGCCACCCCCACGCCCGCCCCTCCACCCGCCCCCGACTTCCTGTTCGGCAGCCGGTGACGGGTGGCCGGTGCGCGGCGGCTGTTCGTCAGGAGTCCAGTTCCGCCACGTACTTCTCTCCGTACTTCTCCAGGTACGTCCGCGCCGTCGCCATCGCCTCCGGGTGCAGCGCGTCCCCCGCGGCCAGCAGCCGCGGCAACAGGGTCCGCTCGGTGGTCGTCGCCCGGAACTGCAGAGCGACCGTCACCTTGTGATCCGGCCGGTGCGCGATCCGTATCGCGTCGCCCGCCCGGACCTCACCGGGCCGGATCACTCGCAGGTACGCGCCCGGCGCGCCGCGCTGCGTGAACCGCTTCACCCAGCCCTTCTCACCCAGATGGCCCTGGAAGGTACGGCAGGGAATACGGCCGGAGGTGACCTCCAGCACCACCTCGGGCCCGATGGCCCACCGTTCGCCGATCCGGGCACCGGACAGGTCGACCCCCTCCGTGGTGAGGTTCTCGCCGAACGAGCCGTTCGGCAGCGTGCGCCCCAGCACGCCTTCCCACTCGTCGAGGTCCTCGCGGGCCATCGCGTACACCGCCTGGTCATCGCCCCCGTGGTGCCGCGTCTCGCACACCGCGTCCCCGGCCAGGCCGCTCGCGCCGAACCCCTTCGGTCCCGGCGCCGCCACCCGCACCGGCCTGTCCACCGGCCGCTTGTCGATGCCGGTCACGCCCTCGGGGTGGTCCGTGTACGGCACGGCCTTGGGACGACCCAGGTTCACAGACAGAAGCTTCATGAGGGCGCACCGTAGGCGATGCCGGATCAAAGCGTCGACTCAATATTCAGTGCCCCGCCAAAGGGCGGCTTATTCTTGGAGTGTGATCGAAGCCCGTCATCTCCGCGTACTGCGCGCCGTGGCCGCCACCGGTTCGTTCTCGGCGGCGGCCAGGGAACTGGGCTGCACCCAGCCCGCCGTCAGTCAGCAGATGAAGGCGCTGGAGGCGTCCGTCGGCACACCGCTGCTCGTCCGCACCGGACGGGAGATGCGCATGACGCAGGCCGGGGACGCGCTGGTGCGCCATGCCTCCGGCGTCCTCGCCGGGCTGGCCGCCGCCGAGGAGGAGGTCGCCGCCATCGCCGGGCTGCGGGCGGGGCGGGTACGGCTCGTGTCCTTTCCCAGCGGCAGCTCGACGCTCGTCCCGACAGCCCTCGCCGCGCTCCGCGACGCCCACCCGGGCACCCGTGTCTCCCTGGAGGAGGCCGAGCCGCCCCGCTCCGTCGAGATGCTGCGGGAGGGGGACTGCGACGTGGCCCTCGCCTTCCGCTACGAAGGGGCGTCGGGCGCCGAGGAGTGGGACGACCTCGTCGTGCGGCCCCTGCTCACGGACCGGCTCGTGGGGCTCCTGCCCGAGCGGCACCCGCTGGCGCACGCGGCGTCCCTGTCCATAGGGGAACTCGCCGAGGAGCCGTGGATCGCCGGCTGTCCGCGCTGCCGGGGGCAACTGGTCGAAGTGTGCGAGTCGGCCGGTTTCACCCCGCGCATCGACTTCGCGACCGACGACTACCCCGCGGTCGCGGGACTGGTGGGTGCGGGACTCGGGGTCGCCGTCCTGCCCCAGCTGGCCGTCGACTCCGTACGGCCCAGGGGTGTACGTACCGTCACCCTGGAGCCCGCGGTGCGGCGGGAGATCGTCGCCCTGACCCTCCCCGACCTCGCCCAGGTGCCCGCGGTCGGCGCGACGCTCGACCAACTGGCGCGCGCGGGCGGCCGCTGACCGGGAACCACCCGGCCCTCACGGGCGGCCGACACAAAAAACGAAGGGCACGTGTGTGTGCCCGAGGTGAAGAAACGTTCTTTCAATTGTTCGAAGAGGCGTGCCCGCCCGCTGTCGCGACCGGCGTGGAGACCGGTGTCGACACCGCCGATGCCGCCGGTGCATTCGATGTCGCGGGCGCCGGCGAGGCCGGCACCAATCGGTGGCGCGCCCGGCCCATCAGCTCTTCGCGCTCGTCCTCGGTCAGTCCGCCCCACACGCCGTACGGCTCGCGTACGGCCAGCGCGTGGGCGGCGCACTCGGCGCGTACCGGGCACCTCATGCAGACCTCTTTGGCCGAGTGCTCGCGAGCGCTTCGTGCCGCACCCCGCTCGCCCTCGGGGTGAAAGAAGAGCGAGCTGTCCACCCCGCGGCACGCGGCCAGGAGCTGCCAGTCCCACAGGTCCGCATTCGGTCCTGGAAGGCGGGAGAAATCTGCCATTGTGACCCCTTGTAGCCGTTCTGGGCGGATCCTGTGTCCACGACCGTACAACTACGATCCAAGGAGATGAAAATATGACTCATTGCGAATCTAGCCTCAGACACCAGTGAATGGGAAGAAAAGGGTCCAAACGGGGCATGGGTTGTGATGAAAGTTCGAGGGTGTGCCGCGCGTGTCTGCACCGTGTCCGTCCCCTCACGTAGAGTGCCGAAGTCGGCAGACGGCCCCGTAACTCTTTCGGGTGACCGTCGTTGAGAGTGCGAGGCGGTTGAAGGAACAAGCGCTCGGGCAGGTGTCCGAAGCGGTCGACCGCACAGGTGACGATTTCGTACCAGCCTGGAGGCTCAAGGTGACGCGCATCAGCTGCGGAGGGCGGTCATGACTTCCGTCCTCGTCTGCGACGACTCCCCGCTTGCCCGAGAGGCGCTTCGCCGCGCGGTCGCGACCGTGCCCGGCGTCGAGCGCGTGACGACGGCTGCCAACGGCGAGGAAGTGCTCCGCCGCTGGGGAGCCGACCGCTCGGACCTGATTCTGATGGACGTGCGCATGCCCGGCCTGGGCGGTGTCGAGACCGTCCGGCGGCTGCTGTCCGCCGACCCCGGCGCACGGATCATCATGCTCACCGTCGCCGAGGACCTCGACGGCGTGGCACTCGCGGTGGCCGCCGGCGCCCGCGGCTATCTGCACAAGGACGCCTCCCGCGCGGAGCTGCGTGCGACGGTCACGCAAGCTCTCGCCGACCCGACCTGGCGGCTCGCCCCGCGGCGGCTGCGTTCGGCGGAGATGGGTGCCGCGCCCACGCTCACCGCGCGTGAGATCCAGGTCCTCGAGGGCATGAGCCACGGCCGCTCCAACGCCGAGATCGGCCGCGAGCTGTTCCTCTCCGAGGACACCGTCAAGACGCACGCCCGGCGGCTCTTCAAGAAGCTCGGCGCGTCGGACCGGGCCCACGCGGTGGCGCTCGGATTCCGGTGGGGCCTGGTGCGCTAGGGCCTGTCCTTCGGGCCGGGCCGGACCGGACCGGCTTCGGTGTACGGCACCGAGTGGTGGTCGGCGGGTGGGGGCACGTGGAAGCGCCCGCCCGGACCGCACAGGCGTGGACCGCGCCCGCGCGGGATCGCGCCGGACACGGGCGACGCCCCTGGCGCGGGCTGCCGTCACCCTGCCGGACGCGGACGCTGCTCCGGCAGGACGCGTACCGCGCAGGGCGGCCCCGGACCGATCCGGACGACAGGTCCCGCGGGCGTCCGCGCGCACCTCGTCGGCAGAGGCGTGAAACGCCTGGTCCACCAGGGTGCCGAAGCCGGTTGCCGAGTGCCCTGTGCCTGTTTCGCCGCGGATGACGCATCCTTGAGGTGTGGAGTTCCTCGGGGACAAGTCGGTCGAGCGGAAGGGGAGGGCGCAGGCGATGAGTTCCGGCGCACCTGCTCATAACGCTTCGGTGCACAACAACGGGCGGGGTGCCGCGGAGCCGACGCCCGCAAGGCACCATGGACCGATGCGCGACGACGAGGCGGGCACGGCCCACGGGGCGATCGGTGCGCTCGTCCACCGCGCCGTCGACGGAGACGAGCAGGCCACGCACGATCTGCTCGCCCACGTCCACCCCCTGGCACTGCGGTACTGCCGCACCAGGCTGTCCCGGCTCCCGGGCGACGCCCGGCACTTCGTCGAGGACCTCGCCCAGGAGGTCTGTGTGGCGGTGCTCCTCGCACTGCCCCGCTACAGGGACACCGGCCGCCCGTTCGAGGCGTTCGTCTTCGCCATCGCCGCACACAAGGTCGCCGACCTGCAGCGAGCCGCCATGCGCCACCCCGGTCTGACGGCCGTGCCCTCCGACGAGATGCCCGAGCGTCCCGACGACTCCCTCGGCCCGGAGGAGCGCGCTCTGCTCAGCAGCGACGCCGAGTGGGCCAAGAAACTGATGGCCAACCTGCCCGAGAACCAGCGCGAGCTGCTTCTGCTGCGGATCGCCGTGGGCCTCACGGCGGAGGAAACCGGCCAGATGTTGGGAATGTCACCCGGTGCCGTCCGGGTCGCCCAGCACCGCGCCCTGAGCCGGCTGCGCGCGCTGGCGGAGCAGTAACCGCCACTGCCGCCACTGCCGGGACCGTCCGCCGCCCGGCCGCCCCGCGGGCGCTGAACGGGCTCGCGGTCGATTCCGTACGAACATACGAAGACCGGAGCCTCGCGGAACCATGGAATGAGACAGCTCTCCTTCCCGTTAGCATGGACATCCGCACCGATCAAGGCCATTTGGGGAAGGTGTCATGACTGCGAACGTCGACGGAGTGCCCGGTAAATTCGCGACACTCGGGCTGACCTACGACGACGTGCTGCTGCTGCCGGGCGCGTCGGACATGGCGCCCGACGAGATCGACACCGCCTCGCACGTCTCCAGGAACGTGCGGGTCAACGTCCCGCTGCTGTCCGCCGCCATGGACAAGGTGACCGAATCGCGCATGGCGATCGCGATGGCCCGCCAGGGTGGCGTCGGTGTCCTGCACCGCAACCTGTCCATCGAGGACCAGGCGAACCAGGTCGACCTGGTGAAGCGTTCCGAGTCGGGCATGGTGACCGACCCGATCACCATTCACCCGGACGCCACCCTCGCCGAGGCCGACGCCCTGTGCGGCAAGTTCCGCATCAGCGGCGTCCCGGTCACCGACGGCAACAAGAAGCTGCTCGGCATCGTCACCAACCGCGACATGACCTTCGAGACCGACCGCTCGCGGCGGGTGCGCGACGTCATGACGCCGATGCCGCTGGTCACCGGCAAGGTCGGCATCTCGGGCGCGGAGGCCGTACAGCTGCTGCGCCGCCACAAGATCGAGAAGCTTCCGCTGGTCGACGACCACGGCGTCCTCAAGGGCCTGATCACGGTCAAGGACTTCGTGAAGGCCGAGCAGTACCCGAACGCGGCCAAGGACGGCGAGGGCCGGCTGCTGGTCGGCGCCGCGGTCGGCGTCGCGGGCGACGCCTTCGAGCGCGCCCAGGCACTGATCGAGGCGGGCGCCGACTTCATCGTCGTCGACACCGCGCACGGCCACTCCCGCCTCGTCGGCGACATGGTCGCCAAGATCAAGTCGAACTCCGCCGGCGTCGACGTCATCGGCGGCAACATCGCCACGCGCGACGGCGCGAAGGCCCTGGTCGACGCGGGCTGCGACGGCATCAAGGTCGGCGTGGGCCCCGGCTCCATCTGCACCACGCGTGTCGTCGCCGGCGTGGGCGTGCCGCAGGTCACCGCGATCTACGAGGCCGCGCTCGCCGCCAAGGAGGCCGGTGTCCCGGTCATCGGCGACGGCGGCCTGCAGTACTCCGGAGACATCGCCAAGGCCCTGGTCGCGGGCGCCGACACGGTGATGCTGGGTTCGCTGCTCGCGGGCTGCGCGGAGTCGCCGGGCGAGCTGCTGTTCATCAACGGCAAGCAGTTCAAGTCGTACCGCGGCATGGGGTCGCTCGGCGCGATGCAGACCCGCGGCGACCGCAGGTCGTTCTCCAAGGACCGCTACTTCCAGGAGGGCGTCGCCTCCGACGAGCAGCTCGTCCCCGAGGGCATCGAGGGCCAGGTGCCCTATCGCGGCCCGCTCTCCTCGGTGGTCCACCAGCTGGTCGGCGGCCTGCGCCAGTCGATGTTCTACGTCGGCGGCCGGACGGTGCCCGACCTGCAGGCGAACGGCCGGTTCGTGCGGATCACCTCCGCGGGGCTCAAGGAGAGCCACCCGCACGACATCCAGATGACCGTCGAAGCACCCAACTACAGCAGCGAGCGCTGACAGCACCACAGCCGCAGGCGCTGACGGCCCGCACGGGCGTGTGACGCACACGCGTGTGACGTACGCGCGTGTGACGTACGCGCGTGTGACGCACGGGCGTGCGACAGGTTCGTTCCAGTCGTCCGAGGGCGGCCCGGGAGAGGTCCGGGCCGCCCTCGTCGTTCGTCCGGGGGGACGCGGAGCGACGCGGGGTGATGCGGGGCGTGACGGTCGGGGATACTGGAAGGCGCTGCAACGCATCAGGGAGAGGCCACAGACGTGACTGAGATCGAGATCGGGCGCGGCAAGCGCGGCCGCCGGGCGTACGCCTTCGACGACATCGCCGTCGTTCCCAGCCGCCGTACGCGGGACCCGAAGGAGGTCTCGATCGCCTGGCAGATCGACGCCTACCGTTTTGAGCTGCCGTTCCTGGCGGCCCCCATGGACTCGGTCGTCTCGCCGGCCACGGCGATCCGTATCGGTGAGCTCGGCGGCCTCGGCGTGCTGAACCTCGAAGGACTGTGGACGCGCTACGAGGACCCGCAGCCGCTGCTCGACGAGATCGCCGAGCTGGACGCCGAGACGGCCACGCGCCGCTTCCAGGAGATCTACGCCGCCCCCGTCAAGGAAGAGCTGATCGGGCAGCGCATCAAGGAGGTGCGCGACTCGGGCGTGGTCACCGCGGCCGCGCTCTCCCCGCAGCGCACCGCGCAGTTCTCCAAGGCCGTCGTCGACGCCGGCGTGGACATCTTCGTGATCCGCGGGACGACCGTCTCCGCGGAGCACGTCTCCGGCTCGCACGAGCCGCTCAACCTGAAGCAGTTCATCTACGAACTCGACGTGCCGGTGATCGTCGGCGGCTGCGCCACCTACACCGCGGCCCTGCACCTGATGCGCACCGGCGCGGCCGGTGTCCTGGTGGGCTTCGGCGGCGGCGCCGCGCACACCACCCGCAACGTGCTCGGCATCCAGGTCCCCATGGCCACCGCGGTCGCCGACGTGGCGGCCGCCCGCCGCGACTACATGGACGAGTCCGGCGGCCGGTACGTGCACGTGATCGCGGACGGTGGCGTGGGCTGGTCGGGCGACCTGCCCAAGGCCATCGCCTGCGGCGCCGACGCGGTGATGATGGGCTCCCCGCTCGCGCGCGCCACCGACGGTCCCGGCAAGGGCAACCACTGGGGCATGGAGGCGGTGAACGAGGAGCTGCCGCGCGGCAAGAAGGTCGACCTCGGCACCGTCGGCACGATAGAGGAGATCCTCACCGGGCCGTCGCACACGCCCGACGGCTCGATGAACCTCTTCGGCGCCCTGCGCCGCGCCATGTCCACCACCGGGTACAGCGACCTGAAGGAGTTCCAGCGCGTCGAGGTGACGGTGGCGGACTCGCAGCACCGGCGATGACGTGATGCCGCGCCCGCACGGAGCGCGGTGCGCACGACGCCCTTGAGAGCGAGGACGGGGCCCGGCCATCCACAACGGATGGCCGGGCCCCGTCGCATGTCCACGAGGGTGGTGCGTGGTGATGGGGGCGCGTGGGGCGCGAGGAGGGCGCGCGGTTGCCTTCGGCGTGAATATCGGGAGATGGGCCGATTCGGGGCGGTAATGTCCGTGTCCGGCGGCCCAGTTCTCCGGGACGCCCCCTTCCAAGGACACGATCCGGACCCCGCCCTTCGGGGCCCGGCCCGATCCGAACGGACCGCCCAACCGGGCTGACGGGCGGCCTCGTGGAAGGGGGCGTGCCCATGGGTCGCCACCGCAAGCCCACCCGCTGGGACCGGATCCGTCTGTGGACGGTGAAGTGCCGGAGGAGGTGGATTCTGCGGATTTTTGGATGGTGAGCGGCCACCCCTAAGAGACATAGGGGTGGACACTCCGTGATCCATCCGGAGCCCGCCGCAGTAGCCTCTGCGGTGGGCTCCACCTCTTTGTACGGTACCGGATTCGCCGATGGCCGGTCCGGTGCCGGGGGAGGTGGGTCCTGCGGATTTTTGGATGGTGAGCGGCCACCCCTACGAGACATAGGGGTGGGCGCTCCGTGATCCATCCGGAGCCTGCCGCAGTGCCTTCTGCGGTGGTCCCCGCCTGAATCCCAAAATACCTGCGCCGTGTGCCGCCCACCATCAGCTCTTGAAGCACGGGACGCCGTGGGCGCCCCCCCTCGTCCCTCTCACAACCGGTGCGCCGCCCCCGTCGGAGTGGCCCCGCGGGTGTCCAGCAGCAGCTGGGCCTTCACGGACAGGCCCTGGAGGTCGTACGTGCGGTGCTGCTGGAGCAGGATCGTCAGGTCGGCGTCGGCGGCGGCCTCGTACAGGGAGTCGGCGCGGGGGAGGGGGCGGTCGAGCACGCTCCAGGACGGGACGTGCGGGTCGTGGTAGCTGACGGAGGCGCCCAGCTCCATCAGCCGCATCGCGATCTCCCGCGCGGGGCTGCCCTGCTGGTCGGCGAGGTCGGCCTTGTAGGTGACGCCGAGAAGGAGCACGCGTGCGCCGCGGGCCGACTTGCCGTGCTCGTTGAGGAGCGCGGCGGCGCGCTGGACGACGTAGTGGGGCATCCGGCCGTTGACCTGCTGGGCGAGTTCCGCCATCCGCAGGGTGCGGCCCGTGTGGGCGGTGAGGTCCTGGGCGAGGGCGTGGCCGCCGACGCCGGGGCCGGGGCGGAAGGAGTGGAAGCCGAAGGGCTTGGTCTCCGCGCAGCGGATGACGTCCCACAGGTCGACGCCCAGGTCGTGGCAGAGCACGGCCATCTCGTTGACGAGGGCGGTGTTGACGTGCCGGAAGTTGGTTTCCAGCAACTGCACGGTCTCCGCCTCCCGCGGGCCGCGCGCGCGGACGACCTTGTCGGTGAGCCTCCCGTAGAAGGCGGCGGCCGACTCGGTGCAGGCCGGGGTGAGACCGCCGATGACCTTCGGGGTGTTGGCGGGGGTGAAGTCGCGGTTGCCCGGGTCGACGCGGCTGGGGGAGTAGGCGAGGTGGAAGTCGCGGCCCGCGCGGAGGCCGGATCCGGATTCGAGCAGGGGGCGGAGGAGTTCCTCGGTCGTTCCGGGGGGTACCGGGGACTCGAGGATCACCGTGGTGTGCGGGCGCAGCCGCGCGGCCAGGGTGCGGGCGGCCGCTTCCACCGGGCCGAGGTCCGGCCCGCCCTCCGCGCCGCGCGGGACCGGCGCGCAGATGACGGCGGTGCGCACCCGGCCGAGCTCGGCGGGGCCGGTGATCGCGCGGAACCCCTGGGCGGCCATGCGGCGCAGTTCGGCGGGGCTGAGGGAGGCGGTCTCCGGGCCGGTCCGGTAGCCGATGGTGGGGATGCCGGCGGCGACGGCGGCCTGGGCCAGGGGCAGGCCGTAGGGGCCGAGTCCGATGACGGCGAGATCTGCGGGCATGGCGTGGGCCGTCCTTCCCAATAACCGAAGCGGGACAGGCGCGCAAGCTCGGTGGACAGAACGAGCGAGCGCAATGTCAGACTAGGAGTAAATATGACCGATATGCGGTATTGGTCGGCCGAGTTTCGCTGAGTCGCGGTGAGAGTTGTCCACAGGTTGGGGGCGCGTGGTGGCTGGAATCGGGCAACCCGGCGAGAATCTGGGCATGGGGGAAGGGGGACCGGGCTTCGCCCGACGGGTGCGGCCGATGCGACCGACGAGCGGGAGGCAGCGGTGAGGACAGCGACACTGGGGCCGGCGGAGCGCGCCGAGTCACTCGCATCCATGGCGGAGCGTGAACTGGACGTACTGGTGGTGGGCGGTGGCGTGGTCGGCGCCGGCACCGTACTGGACGCCGTGACACGCGGCCTGTCCACAGGGCTGGTCGAGGCACGTGACTGGGCGTCGGGCACGTCCAGCAGGTCCAGCAAACTCATCCACGGCGGCCTGCGCTACCTGGAGATGCTCGACTTCGCCCTCGTACGGGAGGCGTTGAAGGAGCGCGGTCTGCTGCTGGAGAAGCTCGCCCCGCACCTGGTGAAACCTGTGCCGTTCCTCTACCCGTTGCAGCACAAGGGCTGGGAACGGCTGTACGCCGGGGCGGGCGTCGCGCTCTACGACACCATGTCGATGGCCCCCGGACACGGACGGGGGCTGCCCGTGCACCGGCACCTGAGCCGCCGTCACGCGCTGCGCGTGGCACCGTGTCTGAAGAAGGGCGCCCTGGTCGGGGCGCTCCAGTACTACGACGCCCAGATGGACGACGCCCGGTTCGTGGCGACGCTGGTGCGCACCGCGGCGGCGTACGGCGCGAAGGTCGCCAACCGCGCACGGGTGACCGGATTCCTGCGCGAGGGCGAACGGGTCGTCGGCGCCCGGGTGCAGGACGTCGAGGGCGGCGGGGAGTACGAAGTCCGCGCCAAGCAGATAGTCAATGCCACAGGTGTGTGGACCGACGACACCCAGGCGATGGTGGGCGAGCGGGGCCAGTTCCACGTACGGGCCTCCAAGGGGATCCACCTGGTCGTCCCCAAGGACCGCATCCACTCCACCACCGGGCTCATCCTGCGCACGGAGAAGTCCGTCCTGTTCGTCATCCCGTGGGGCCGGCACTGGATCGTCGGAACCACGGACACCGGCTGGGACCTCGACAAGGCGCATCCGGCCGCGTCCAGCGCGGACATCGACTACCTGCTCGAACATGTGAACTCGGTCCTCGCGGTCCCGCTCACCAGGGACGACGTCCAGGGCGTGTACGCCGGCCTCCGGCCGCTGCTCGCCGGTGAGTCCGACGCGACCAGCAAGCTGTCGCGCGAGCACACCGTGGCCCATCCCGTACCCGGACTCGTGGTGGTCGCGGGCGGCAAGTACACGACCTACCGGGTGATGGCCAAGGACGCGGTGGACGAGGCCGTGCACGGGCTCGACGTGCGGGTCGCCGCCTGCGTCACCGAGGACACACCGCTGGTCGGCGCCGAGGGATACCGGGCGCTGTGGAACGCGCGGGCACGGATCGCCGCACGCACCGGACTGCACGTGGTGCGGGTCGAGCACCTGCTGAACCGGTACGGGTCGCTGGCCGAAGAGGTCCTGGAACTCATCGCGGAGGACCCCTCGCTGGGCGAACCGCTGCAGGCGGCCGACGACTACCTGCGCGCCGAGATCACCTACGCCGCCTCGCACGAGGGGGCAGGGCACCTGGACGACGTGCTGACCCGGCGGACCCGCATCTCCATCGAGACGTTCGACCGGGGAACGCGCAGCGCACGGGAGGCCGCCGAGCTGATGGCGCCGGTGCTGGGCTGGGACAAGGACCGGATCGAGCGCGAGGTGCAGCACTACGAGAAGCGGGTGGAGGCCGAACGGGAGTCGCAGCGGCAGCCGGACGACCTGACGGCGGACGCGGCACGGCTGGGGGCTCCGGACATCATTCCGTTGTAGGGGAAGGGCCGTCCGCCGGGGCAGGACGATCCCGGCCCCCGGCCCCCGGCCCCCGGCCCCCGGCCCCCGGCCCTCGGGGTTCGGGGTTCGGGGTCACGTTCACTCGAAGGAGTGTCGTGAACTGGGATCTCCGTTCGGAACCCGGCCGTTCTACGGGGTGCGAGGGCAGAACTCGGCCGCGAGTACCGCGGGTTCGAGGCCGGGGTCCGCTATCGCGTCCGTGTTCACCCGGAAGGTGAGGACATGCCGGCCGTCGACGGTGGCCGCGCTGCGCACGTAGCTGCCGGACATGTGTCCGTTGTGCCCCCACACGGTGGTGCCGCACGGAAGTTCCACGGGGTACAGGCCCATGCCGTACGAGCCGTGTGTGGCACGGGTGTCGAGCATCTCGCGCAGCCGGCGCGGGGGCAGCAGTTCACCGCCGAGCAGGCTCGCGTAGAAACGGTCCAGGTCGGCGAGCGTGGTCACCAGCTCCCCCGCGGCACCGGCCACCCGCGGGTCGAGTGCGGTGACGTCGGTTCCGTCGGCGGTGTACGCGCGGCCGTGCGGAGAGGGCAGGGAGGAGCGGGAGCCGGGGAAGGAGGTGCCCGTCAGACGCAGTGGAGCGATGATGCGCCGCTCGGCCTCGGTGGCGTACGAGTGACCGGTGACGTGTTCGACGACCAGGCCGAGCAGGACGTAGTTGGTGTTGGAGTAGGAGTAGCGGCCGGGGGCGGCCGGGGAGTGGGTGAGGGCGATACGCAGTGCCTGACGGGCAGTGACGGGGGCCGTGCCACGGGTCTCCTCGGCGAAGTCGTACAGACCGCTGGTGTGGTTGAGCAGGGAACGCAGGGTCAGCGCGCGGCCGTCGTTGCCCGCTCCCCGCACCAGTCCCGGCAGATGTCTCTCCACGGTGTCGGACAGCGACAGGCGGTGCTCGTCCGCCAGTTGCAGCACGAGCGTCGCGATGAACGTCTTCGTGACGCTGCCGGCGCGGAAGTGGTCGGTCCGGCCCATGCCCTCGCCGGCCTGGGCGTAGCGCGGGCCGGATTCCTCCACGGCCAGCAGGGCCGCCGCCGGGGCTCCACCCCGTGTGACCAGCAGCGGGAGGAGCACGTCGGCGGGATGGGCCGACAGAGCCGAGGAGACCGTCGGTGCCAGGGCGAGCAAGGCCACGGACACAGCGATGGCCAGGAGCGTCCGAGGCGGCGGCATCCGGTTCCTCTCTTGTCGGAGGGACATCATGCAGGGCCGCGGAGTACGTCCTCCACCCGGGTTCCGGGTGCGCCGGGCGCGGGGTACGGCCAGGGGCACCCTGGGCGTGGAGCACTTGTCGAGTGAGGGACAATGAAGGCTCTGTCGGGGCGGGTTGCATGAGGGGACGCATGTCGGAGCCGGAGCGGGCGGGGACAACCCGTCAGGACGAGAGCGCACGTCTGCTCGCCGGGCGGTACCGGCTGGGAGATGTGCTCGGCCGCGGCGGCATGGGGACGGTGTGGCGCGCCGAGGACGAGACCTTGGGGCGGACCGTCGCCGTCAAGGAGCTTCGGTTCCCGTCGAGCATCGACGAGGAGGAGAAGCGGCGGCTCATCACACGGACGCTGCGCGAGGCCAAGGCGATCGCGCGGATCCGTAACAACAGTGCCGTGACGGTCTTCGACGTGGTGCAGGAGGACGACCGGCCCTGGATCGTGATGGAGCTCGTCGAGGGCAAGTCGCTCGCCGAGGCCATCCGGGAGGACGGCCTGCTGGAACCCCGGCGTGCCGCCGAGGTCGGGCTCGCGGTGCTCGACGTACTGCGGTCCGCACACCGCGAGGGCATCCTGCACCGTGACGTGAAGCCGTCGAACGTGCTGATCGCCGAGGACGGCCGGGTGGTGCTCACCGACTTCGGCATCGCCCAGGTCGAGGGCGACCCGTCCATCACCTCGACCGGCATGCTGGTCGGCGCCCCCTCGTACATCTCCCCGGAGCGGGCCCGCGGGCACAAACCGGGGCCGGCGGCCGACCTGTGGTCGCTCGGCGGGTTGTTGTACGCGGCGGTGGAGGGGACGCCGCCGTACGACAAGGGATCCGCGATCGCGACGCTCACGGCGGTGATGACCGAGCCGCTCGAGGAGCCCAGGAACGCCGGACCGCTCAGGGACGTCATCCACGGACTGCTCACCAAGGACCCGGCCCAGCGGCTCGACGACGCCACTGCGCGGGCCATGCTGAACGCGGTGATCAACGCATCCGCGACCAAGGGCGGCGACTCGGAACCGGCGGACGCGACGAAGGTCGTGCCGCTGCCCGAGCAGCCCGGCGGGCGTGGCGGAGGCAGGCGGAGCGGCGAGGAGGCCGGGGAGCGGCTGCGCGGCGCGATGCGGTCCGTACGGAAGGCCGCGGTGTCGGCAGGGGCGGCCGGTTCGGCGGCTGCGACGCGCGCCAAGCCCGGTAGCCGTACCGGCGGTTCGACGGCCGGCAAGAACGCCTCGGCAAACCCGGCCAACCCTGCCACCACGCCGACCACGCCTCGGGCTGGAACCGGGGCCGGGAAGGGGAGCGGGGGACGGCCGAGTGGTCCGGCGGCGAACCGCGGGCCCGGCTCGGTGCGCAGCTCGGTTCCTGGCTCGGCTTCCGGGGCGGCGACGAACTCGACGTCGGGTGCCCGGGATTCGGGGTGGCCCGTGATGACGCCGCCGGACCTGCCGGCGCGGCCCACGCCGAAGGCGTCGCTCACCGATGTGGTGCCGCGGCGGACGCTGGTCCTCATCGCGGTGGTCGTGGTGCTCGCCGTGATCGGTACCGTGCTGGCCCTGACGCTCGGCGGCGATGACGAGGGCGGCGCGGGAGCGAAGGACGGCACGGAGCAGGTTGCCTCCGGCCAGGCACCCAGCGCCGAGACCAAGAAGGACGACGGCTCCGGGGGCGGCGCGGACGACGGCACCCGAACCGACGGCGAGGCAGCCGAATCGAAGGGCACGGGAGCGGGATCCGGCGACGCCGACGCCGGCACCGGGGCAGGCGACAGCGGGTCCGGGGAGTCGGCCAGGGCTGACGGGGACACCTCGGTGGTGGCGACGCACAACGGGAGCCAGGGGTACACGATCGGGCTGCCCGAGGGCTGGAAGTACCAGTCGACGGACAGCGCCGGGGACCGGTTCACCGGGCCCGACGGACAGAGGCTGCTCGTCGCCTGGACGTCCACTCCGAAGGACGACCCGGTGGCCGACTGGGAGAACCAGGAACGCGGCATGGTGCGTTCGCAGTACAAGAGGATCCGGATAGAGGCGGTGGACTACCGGGGGTGGAACACCGCCGACTGGGAGTTCACCTACGTGGACGGCGGTACGAAGTACCGGACCATCGACCGGGGGTTCGTCGTGGACGGCCGGGTCGGGTATGCGCTGATGTACACGGCGAAGGCCGAGGGCTGGGGCGGTGAGCAGCGCAAGGAGACCTGGAAGGCGCTGACGCAGTCCTTTGAACCCAAGTCCTGAGCATGAGCGGCCGCCGGAATGGGGAGTGAGATGTGACATCCCCTCTCTTCGGGTTGCCTCCGGCACGTATCGTGAATGTCCGCGGACCGTACGCTGCCGGAACAGGCCGCTTGGCGAGCGGACCTGACCGACCGTAATGCCGGGGGAGGCGCAGTGGACGAATACGCGGGGCGGGTTCTCGCCGACCGCTACCGCCTGCCGTTGCCGCCGTCCGACGAGTACGAACTGACCGAGACCCGCGCCTTCGACACCTACAGCGGACAGGAAGTCCTCGTCAGGCAGATCCCGTTGCCGGAGGTCGTCGAGGCCGAGGTGCTCGACGCGGAAGGGCTGCCCGACGGTTTCACGGCGCGCGACGGAAGTGCCCGCCGGTCTGTCGGGCGTACGGCCGACCGCGCGAGCACACGGCGGCCCACCGACCCCGTGGTGCGGCGAGCGGTCGAGGCCGCGCAGGCCGCGGCGGCCATCCCCGACCATCCTCGGCTGGATCAGGTCTTCGACGTGTTCGCGGAGGGCGGCTCCCTCTGGATCGTCAGCGAACTGGTGTCCGCCCGGCCGCTGGCGGCGCTGCTGGCCGAGCAGCCGCTGACCCCGTACCGGGCGGCCGAGGTCGCCGCCGACGTTCTGATGGCCATGCGGGTACTGCACGGCCACGGCTGGGTGCACCGGAACATCACCACGCGTACGGTGCTGGTCTGCGACGACGGCCGCGTGATGCTGACCGGGCTCGCGGTCGGCGCGGCGGAAGAGGCGCTGTGCGGGTACGACCCGGTGCCCGTCCCCGACACGTTTCCTCCGGATGCTGCCGCTGCGGCACCTACCGCTGCGGCACCTACCGCTGCGGCACCTACCGCTGCGGCACCTACCGCTGCGGCACCTACCGCTCCGGGTACTGCCGCTGCGGGTACGGCTGTTCCGGGCAGGGCTGTTCCGAACCCTGTGGTGCCGAGGGCGGGTGCGGGCTCGGCAGCCGGGGCGTTGGGACCCGTCGCGCCCACGGGAACCGGTGTTCCGGCACAGGAACCGGGGCGCACTGCGTCATGGCCGCCCGGCTTCACCGCCGACCCCGACCCCGTACACGGCTCCGGTCCCGCCTATGGTTCCGGCTCCGACTCACATCCCGATGCCGCGCGACGGGCCGCCATCGAGGCGCGGGCCGGGCGGCTTCCCGGGGGCGGGGCGACGGACCCGGACACCGGGACATCGGCCGCGGCGGCCGCGCGGGCCATCGACAGCGCCGGAGACGTCAGGGCCGCCCGCGCGGGAGCGATCGCCGCGTACCGGGCCGGTGCCCGTGCCGCCGCCCGGGTGCAGGAGGCGCAGCGGTCGGGCCGGGCAGCCCTGCCCGGCGCCGCTCCCGCCACCGGGGACGGCGACCGGGCCGCCCTCGCACCGCACACCCATGGTTCGTCGGCCACTCCGGGCGGGAGCGGCTCCGGTGCGGTCCCGCCGGGGCAGACAGCCGACCCGTACGGCGTGGAGGCCACCGGCCGGCACGGCGCCACGCCCCGCAGCGCTCCCCCCGCCGCCGGCCGGCACGGGGGTACGGCCCTGCCGCCCGGCGGAGCCGCCCCGCCCGCCGCACGCTGGGACGAGTCTGCGGCCCACGCACCCGCGCGCCGGGGCCCCACCACCGCGTTGGCCGCCGAGCGGGCGCGACAGGCGCGGATGGCCGTCGTCGGCCCCGTGACGGAGCGGTGGGCGCCGGAGCAGGCCGGGCCCGTGCACGAGAACTGGCAGCTGGCCGCGCCCATCGGCCCCGCGACGGACCTGTGGGCGCTGGGCGCGCTCCTGTTCCGGGCCGTACAGGGACACGCGCCCTACCCGGAGGAGTCGACGGCCGAGCTGGTGCAGATGGTGTGCGCCGAGCCGCCCGCGTTCGCCGAGGAGTGCGGGCCGCTCAGGCCGGTCGTGGAGTCACTGCTGCGCCAGGATCCCACCGAGCGGCTCGACTTCGAGGAACTGCGGGGCTGGCTGCGTTCGCTGGTGCGGTCGGCGCCCGAGCCGGAAGCCGGCGTGCACGTCATAGCGGCACCGCCGGTCGACACCAGCCGGCTGCCGATGGTGCGCCGCCGGGGCGAGCTGGTGCGCAGGCGCCGCGCCGGACTGCCGGCGCACCACGGACGGCACAAGCGGGCCAAGCAGGAGGCGGGGTCCCCGCGCCGGCTGGGCCGCACGCTGCTCCTGCTGGTGCTGCTCGTCATGGCCGCGGCGATCACGTACGCCGTGATGTTCATGCCGAAGGCCGGTGAGGAGACCGGGGGCGCGGGGGCGGCCGACCGCACCGGCGCGGCGGGCGAGGCGTCTCCCTCGCAGGATGCGGGCGGCGCGCCGGGATCCGGCTCCGGCGACTCCCCGGCGGAACCGGGGGACCCGAAGAACCCGGAGGGCGGCACCGGGGAGTCCGACGCGGCCGACGAGACGCAGACCACCGACCCCGACGGTCCCGATGTCCCCGAGGGCTTCACCCTGCGCAAGGACCCGGAGGGCTTCCGTGTCGCCGTGGCGGAGGGCTGGCAGCGCACCGGGAAGAACGGCAGCGGTCAGGTCCTCTACTCCAGCGGCGACTTCGAGCTGATCGTCGTCCCGGGCCGGGACAGCGCCGCGCAGTACGGGGACGACCCGATGGCCTATCAGCGGGACGACGAGCGCGAGCTCCAGCCGTACCGCGACTCCAGCTGGGCCACCTCCACCGGTCTGAAGACCATCGAGGTGGGCGGGCGGGCCATGGCCGAGGGCCAGTTCACCTGGACCGGCGACAGCGGCGAGCTGTACATCCGCAACCTCGCCGCGCTGATCGACGGCCGGTACCACGTACTGCAGGTGCGCGGCCCGGAGGGTGAACGGGACGAGGTGACCCGGCTGTTCGAGCAGGCCTCGGTGACCTACCGGTTCACCGGCTGACCCGGCGCCGCACGCCCCGGCAGTCGCCGCTGTCGCATCCGCCACCGCGCGTTCCCCGCAGTGGCAACCATCACAGTGCGGTTTCCATGGCCCGCCCGCTGTTCCCAGGCCGGGCCCCGGAAACCTAACCTGACCTTGTCAAGACCATTGCGGGGCAAGGTGAATCAGATGCAGGGCCTGCTCGTCGCGGGCCGCTACCGGCTGGGCGATGCCATCGGCAGCGGTGGCATGGGCCGGGTGTGGCGCGCGCATGATGAGGTGCTGCACCGGTCGGTGGCCGTCAAGGAGTTGACCGCCGCGCTCTACGTCTCCGACGCGGACCAGGCCATGATGCTGGCGCGGACCCGCGCCGAGGCACGCGCGGCGGCACGGATCAACCACTCCGCGGTCGTCACCGTGCACGACGTGCTGGAGCACGACGGCCGGCCGTGGATCGTCATGGAACTGGTCGAAGGCCATTCGCTCGCCGACGCCGTCAAGGAGCGGAAGTGCGTCGAGCCCCGTGAGGCGGCCCGCATCGGCCTGTGGGTGCTGCGCGCCCTGCGCGCCGCGCACGCCGCCGGAGTGGTGCACCGCGACGTCAAGCCCGGCAACGTGCTCCTCGGCGGCGACGGACGCGTGCTGCTCACCGATTTCGGCATCGCGCAGATCGAGGGCGACACGGCGATCACCCGTACCGGAGAAGTCGTCGGCTCGGTCGACTACCTGGCACCCGAGCGGATCCGCGGCCAGGATCCCGGCCCCTCCTCGGACCTCTGGGCGCTCGGCGCGACGCTGTACACGGCGGTGGAGGGCAGATCTCCGTTCCGCCGCACGTCTCCGCTGACCACCATGCAGGCGGTCGTGGAGGAGGAGCCCGACGAGCCGCGGCACGCCGGCCCGCTCGCGCCCGTCATCAGCGCACTCCTGCGCAAGGATCCGGTCACGCGGCCCGACGCGGCGGCGGCCGAGCAGATGCTCGCCGAGGCGGCGGAGGGGCGGCGGCCCGTCTCGGCGCAGACATACGTCCTGACGCAGGCCGACGGCGGCCGGACGCCGTCGGCACAGACATCGCCGTCGTCGTCGCAGGCGTCGGCACCCTCGCAGTCGCCGATGCCGGTGCCGATGCCGGCGTCATCGCCGTCTCCATGGCCCTCGGGATCGGCGGCGTACGGGCCCGGGGCGGGTTACGGTTCCGGTGCCACGGCCGTCCAGTCGCCTTCCGGAGGCGTCGCCCCCGCCGGGCCGCGGCGGCCCGGGCGCGGGCGTCCGATCGCCCTGGTCGCGGTCCTGGCCGCGCTCGTCGGCGGAGGGACGGCGCTGCTGCTCGTGCAAGGGGGCGACGGCAAGGAACAGGACAACAGCAGCTCGGCGTCACCCTTCGACGGACCGACCTCCACCCCCACCCCCACGTCCACGCCGTCGCCGTCGTCCGGAGAGACCGGCGCGGGCGGCAGCGAGCAGACGGGTGGGCTGCCGGCGGGCTGGGTGCGCCGCGACGATCCGTTCGGCTTCAGCGTCGCCCTGCCCGGCGACGACTGGGAGCGGATCGTCTTCGACGAGGCGACCCGTCAGGTCGACTACACGCCCGACGGCGGCAGGACCCTCCTCCGTATCGCTGTCAACGACCCTCCCGACTTCGACGACTCGTACGAGCATCTGAGCGATCTGGACGAGCAGATAGGACAGCGGCTGGTCGACTACCGGCAGGTGACGCTGGAACGCCGTGTCTACCGCGACCGCGAGAGCGCGCGGCTGGAGTACACCTGGACCGCACTGGCGAAGGACACGGAGTTCCCCGGGCCGTACCGGGCCGTGGATCAGATGTACATCTCCCGTGACGGGGTCGAGTACGCGATCTACATGGCGTCCCCGGCCGAGGACTGGGTCACGACGAGCCGGCAGTTCGAAACGGTCCTGCGGGGATGGCGGGAACCCGACTGAGACGGGCTCCGGTCCCGGGGGGCTCCGGTCCCGGGGGGATCCGGCCGTTCGGGGCCGCGACGGCGGCGCTTGGCCGAATAGGCCTACCGGAGGGACGACATCCGGTGGGGCATGATGGGCCCATGGTGACCGAGGGGGAACCCGGAAGCGGGTCCGCGCGGCACAACGCCCGTGTCATCGCGGGCCGTTACCGCCTGGAGGCGAGGCTCGGGCGCGGTGGCATGAGCGTGGTGTGGCGGGCGACGGACCAACTGCTCGGGCGTGGCGTCGCCGTCAAGGAACTCCCCCTGGACGAGACGCTCACCGCGACGGAGGCCCGTCGGCAGCGGGACCTCACCCTGCGGGAGGCGCGGGCGCTCGCCCAGCTGAGCCATCCGCACATCATCGTCGTCCACGATGTCGTCGAGGACGACGAACGCCCGTACATCGTCCTGGAGCTGATCGACGGCGGTTCGCTCGCCGACCGTCTCGCCGCACGGGGCCCGGTCGACGCGGTGGAGGTCGCGCGCATCGGCATCGCCCTGCTCGGCGCACTGCGTGCCGCCCACGCGTCGGGTGTGCTGCACCGCGATCTCAAACCCGCGAACGTGCTGCTGGAGCGCGGTACCGACCGGGTCGTCCTCACCGACTTCGGCATCGCCCAGGTCGCCGGTGCCACCACGCTCACCGAGTCCGACTCCTTCGTCGGCTCGCCCGAGTACACCGCCCCCGAGCGGATGTCCGGGGCCAGGAGCGGACCCGAGTCCGATCTGTGGTCGCTGGGCGCGCTGTTGTGCACACTGCTCAGCGGCGAGTCGCCGTTCCGCCGGGACTCGATCGGCGGAATCGTGCACGCGGTCGTGGCCGACGAGATACGGCCACCCGCGCAAGCCGGGCCGATCCTGCCCGTCGTGCGCGGCCTGCTGGAACGGGACCCCGCCCGGCGGCTGGACGCGGACCGCGCGGAGGGGATGCTGCGGTCCTTCCTGGAGACGGGCCGCACACCGCAGTCCCCGCCGTTCGGCCACCTGCCGCCCGGACACCCGGCACGCGGGCGGGGGCGCGTGTCCGGCGGCCTCGCCGCCGTGCGCTCGCCGGGGCGGCCCACGAGGAGCGTGCTCGTGGGCGCGCTGGCCGCGCTGGCCGTCGCCGCGCTGGTGGGGGCGGGAGCGTCCGCGGCGCTCCTGTTCCTGGACCGCGGCGGTGACGGGGGCGGGGGCGGTACGCCGTCGAGCACCGGACCGCTGACGCCCGCGAGCCGGCCTCCGGGGCCCCACCCGCCCCGTACGGCGGGTCCGTCCGCCTCTCCCACGCCTTCTTCCACCCCGTCTTCCGCCGCGGTGACATCGGTGACACCTTCGCGGTCCGTGATGTCCGGCACCTCCTCGTCGGGCGCGTAGTCGCATAAAAGGCGGATAAGCCGCGAACGGCGTCACGGGTCTGTGACCGGACGGCACCCGCTGTGGCTCCGCGAGGGCCTGGCGCGATATGGATGGAGCATGAGCAGCAACGGGGGAGCCCGCCACGGCGCGGCCGACGAACCAACGAGTTTCGGTCTGCAACCGCCGAACCCGAACCCGAACCCGCCCGCGTCCGTGCCGCATCCGGGCAACCCGTACGCGACACCCACGCAGGTGGTTCCGCAGCAGCCGCATCCGCAGCAGCAGGCGTCCGGCCGGCCGCCTGCACCGCCGTCGGCGCCGTCGCGGCCGCCCCGCCATGAGCCGTCGCCCCCTCGGTCGTCGCAGGACGACCTCGGCGCCGGCCGGCTCATCGCCGGTCGTTACCGGCTGCTCTCCAAGCTCGGGCACGGCGGCATGGGCACGGTGTGGCGGGCGGCGGACGAGACGGTGGACCGCGAGGTCGCCGTCAAGGAGCCCCGCGTCCCGGACCACCTTCCCGAACGCGAACGTGCCAACGCGTTCGAACGCATGCGCCGCGAGGCCCGTGCCGCCGCCCGGCTCGATCACCCCGCGGTGGTCAACGTCCATGACGTCGCGGTCGTGGACGGGCAGCCGTGGATCGTGATGGAACTGGTCCAGGGACGTTCCCTGGGCGCCGTCCTGCAGGAGGAGGGCACCCTCTCCGCGCGCGAGGCGGCCAGGGTCGGCCTGGAGGTGCTCGGCGCGCTGGAGGCCGCGCACGCGGCCGGCATCCTGCACCGGGACGTGAAACCGGACAACGTGCTGCTCGGCCGGCACGACCGGGTCGTCCTCACCGACTTCGGCATCGCCCAGATCGAGGGCGAGACCAGCCTGACCGACACCGGCGGCTTCGTGGGCTCGCCCGAGTACATCGCGCCCGAGCGGGTGCTGGGCCAGCGACCCGGGCCCGCCTCCGACCTGTGGTCCCTCGGCGTCGTGCTGTACGCGGCCACGGAGGGCGTCTCGCCGTTCCGGCGCAGCAACACGCCCGCGACCCTCCAGTCCGTCCTCAACGCCGCGCCCGCGCCGCCCGCCGCCGCGCGGGGGCCGCTCGCCGAGGTCATCACGGGCCTGCTGCAGAAGGACCCGGCGCACCGTCCGAACGCCGCCCGGGTCCGCGCGCTGCTGGACGCCGTCGCGAACCCGCCCGCGCCCCGGCCCACGCAGATCGTCCACGCCCCGGGCCTCGGCGACGGCCTCGGCGACGGCTCCGGTACCGGTTCCGGCAGTGGATCCGGTGGCAAGGGCATCCGGATCGGCTACAGAACGCTGACCGGACTGGGCGCGGCGGTCGTCGCCGGAGCGGTGGCCGCGTACCTGGTGATCGCGGATCCGTTCGCGGGGCCGTTGCCGGACGACTGGAAGACCCACGAGGAGAGGGACGTCGCTGCCTCCGTGTCGGTACCGAAGGACTACCAGCGCACCGTGCCCGACCCGGAGGACTCCCCGGGCGGCGACAAGGAGCGCTGGGTCAGGTACACGGACCACAGCGGCAGCATCTGGATCGGTCTGACGCTGGACCGGAAGGCCGAGGACGCCGGCAACGAGATCGAGGCCTCCGCCGACGCCGAGATGTACGACGACAACAAGGACTTCAAGGAGACCGGCAGCTACGCCCTCGGCATGCCGGAGAACGCGAGGACGGAGCCGAAGCCGGACCTCACGTACAAGGGGAGGAAGGCCGCGGAGAACACCGTCGTCTACACCACGAACGACAGCCAGAACCCCCTTCCCCGCGAGATGCGGATCTTCTACTACATGACGTCCGACGAGGACATGTACAAGCTCACCATCAGCTACCCGGGCAAGGGCGACTTCACGGAGCGCGGGCGCGAAGTGGCGAAGACCGTGATCGCCAACCTGGACGTCGACAAGCCCTGATCCGGTCCGGGAGGGGCCGTGCCGCGCCCGGTACGGGCACCGCGTCGACAACGCGGTGCCCCGCACGGTACTGATGGGGCATGAGCAACGACGGTGGCGCGACGGACGCCCGGGGTCGCCTGGTCGGCGGTCGCTACCGGCTGATCGAGCAGATCGGCTCCGGCGGCATGGGCACCGTCTGGCGGGCGCTCGACGAACTCGTCCAGCGTGAAGTCGCCGTGAAGCAGCCGCGGTTACCGGGGCACCCCGGGGACGAGAGGCATCGGCGGGCCGCCCACCGGCTGCACCGCGAGGCCCGCGCCGCAGCCCGCGTCGACCATCCCGCCGCGGTCGCCATCCACGACGTCGTGATCGAGGACGACGGGGCCAAGGAGCCGGAGGGGCGGGACGGTACCAACGGACTCCCCTGGATCGTCATGGAGTTGGTCCGCGGCGAGTCGCTGCACGAGCTGCTCGAGCGCGGTCCGCTGCCGCCCGCCGAGGCTGCCCGTATCGGCCTCGCCGTCCTCGGCGCACTGCGGGCGGCGCACGCCGTCGGCATCGTGCACCGCGATGTGAAGCCCGCCAACGTCCTGCTCGGACCGCACCGGCGCGTCGTCCTCACCGACTTCGGCATCGCCCACGTCCAGGGCGAGGAATCCCTCACGGCCAGCGGGGAGTTCATCGGTTCGCTGGAGTTCGTCGCACCCGAGCGGATGTCCGGCCGCCTCGCCGGTCCCGCCTCCGACCTGTGGTCCCTGGGCGTTCTGCTGTATGCCGCGGTCGAGGGCTGGTCCCCGTTCCGCCGTACGACGTTGGAGTCCACGCTCGCCGCGATCATCACCGAGGACACGCCCGAGCCGAAGCAGGCCGGCGGGCTCGGGCCGCTGATCGTACGGCTGCTGGCGAAGGAGCCCGAGGACCGGCCGGACGGGGAAGAGGTCGCCGCGGAACTGGAGGCGGCGACGAGCAGGTGGCCGGAACCCGCGTCGGCGGCATCCGTGGCGAGCAGCCAGGACGCCTCCGGCATACGGGAGCTGACGGACGACGCCGGAACGGTGCGGCTGGGCCGCTCCACCGCAGCGCCGGCGCCGGTACCGGCGCCGGCACCCGCACTCGACGACGACCCACGCGTACCGGAGCCGAGACCGGGGCCGGAGCTGGGGCCCGAGCCGATAACCGAGTCAATACCTGAGCCGATCCCCGAGCCCGAGTCGGAGCCCGAGTCGGAGCCGATGCCCGAGGCGATTCCGGAGTCCGAGTCGACGCCCGACGTCTCCAAGCCCGAACGCGAACGCGAACCTGAATCCGAGCCCGCCCCCGATCCCGGTACCTCCGATCCCGGCGCCCCCACGCCCCAGTCCCTCGCGCGCCGCCTTCTCCGCCCCGCCCCCGTGGCGGCCCTCGGCGCTCTGCTCGTAGGCGGTGCCTGGTCCGCCGCCACCCTCGTGGCGGACACGGGGGCGGCCACCGAGCCCACCGCTCGCGCTTCCGCCTCCGCCACCTCGATGTCCACCCCCACGCCCACCCCCACGGTCGCTCCCGCCCCGCCCCTCTGGACCGCCCACCGCGAGACCGCCATGGCGGCCGTCCTCTCCCTCCCGCACGGCTACCAGGAGTTCGCCCGCCAAGGCAGTGCGCGCGAACAGCCCAGGATCGTGGTCTACGGGTTCAACGACGGAAACTCCCGGGACAGCGTCGACGTCCGCCTCACCCAGTGGGACCGGGCACCCCGGTCCCCGATGGCCCAGGCGCAACAGGCGCACGCGGACTGGGACGCGTACGAGGGGGACGCGCGCACGCAGTACACCCGTACCAGTTTCGAGGGGTACGAAGCCGTCCTCGCCGACACGACGTACGGCCCGGACGAGCGGCGCAGCCGGATCATGCAGCTGATGATCCTCGCCGACGACAACCGCATGTACGAGCTCCGTGCCGACATGCCCAAGGGCACACCAAGGGAAAAGGAGGGGACGGCGGTGTTCAAGGGTGCCCGCGACCGGCTCGAGATCGGGGCGGTCCGGTCGGCAACGCCCTGATCAGCGGGTTTGCTGCCAGCGTTCACTGGCGTGGTGTGTGAGCAGTCGGTGAATCTGTTACCGACGGGTACACAAAGTGTTCGCGCGGGCATACCCTGCGGCTCATGACGGACGCGCAGACCTGGGACACGACCGGTACCAATCCTCTCGCCGCCGCCCCGGAGGGCGCCCGCACCGCGGTCGACGTGGTCACGCCCGAGCTGGTCGCCCAGCTCACCAAGGGCGTCGTCGGGTCCGGGCGGACGGCCAACCACACGCCCTTCACCGGTGAGAAGCTGGCCGACCTGCCCGAGTCGACCCCCGAGGACGTGCGGTGGGCCTTCGAGGCGGCCCGCGCCGCCCAGGCCGTGTGGGAGCGGATCCCGGTACGCCGGCGGGCCGCTGTGCTGCTCCGCTTCCACGACCTGGTGCTCGAACGCCAGGCCGAGGTGCTCGACCTGATCCAGTTGGAGACCGGCAAGGCCCGCCTGCACGCCCACGAGGAGGTCCAGGCCGTCGCCGTCGCCGCCCGTCACTACGGCCGCAGGGCCGCCGCGTACCTCCGGCCCAAGCGGCACGCGGGCGCCGTGCCGGCCCTCACGAAGGCCGTCGAGCGGCGTCACCCGCGCGGTGTCGTCGGCCAGATCGCCCCCTGGAACTACCCGCTCGAACTGTCCGTCGGCGACGCGCTCCCGGCGTTCGTCGCGGGCAACGCGGTCGTGATGAAGCCCGACACGGAGACCTGCCTCACCGCCCTGTGGGCCCGGGACCTGCTGATCGAGGCCGGACTGCCCGCCGACGTCTTCCAGGTCGTGCTCGGCGAGGGGCCCGTCGTCGGTCCGGAGGTCGTCAAGCGCGCCGACTACGTGTCCTTCACCGGTTCCACCCGCACCGGCCGCGAGGTGGCCCAGATCGCCGCCGCCCGGCTCGTCGGGGTGTCCCTGGAGCTCGGCGGCAAGAACGCCATGCTGGTCCTGGAGGACGCCGACCTGGACAGGGCCGCCGCGGGTGCCGTCCGCGCCTGCTTCTCCTCCGCGGGCCAGCTCTGCATCTCCATCGAGCGGCTGTACGTCCACGAGTCGGTCGCCGACGCCTTCCTGGAGCGCTTCGCCGCCCGGACCCGCGCGATCCGCCTCGGCACCTCCCTGGCCTACGGCGCCGACATGGGCTCCCTGGTCGGCGAACGCCAGCTGGACGCGGTCACCCGGCACGTGGACGACGCCGTCGCCAAGGGCGCCAAGGTGATCACGGGCGGCACGGCACGCCCGGACATCGGCCCCTACTTCTACGAGCCGACCATCCTCGACGGCGTCGACGAGTCCATGAGCGTCTGCGCGGAGGAGACCTTCGGCCCGGTCGTCTCCCTCTACCGCTTCGGGTCCGACGACGAGGCCGTCGAGCGCGCCAACTCCACCCCGTACGGCCTGAACTCCTCGGTCTGGACGAAGGACGCCCGGCGCGGCGGTGAGGTGGCCGCCCGGCTGCGCACCGGCACGGTCAACATCAACGAGGGGTACGCGCCCGCCTACGGCAGCGTCCAGTCGCCGATGGGCGGCATGAAGGACTCCGGCCTCGGCCGCCGGCACGGCTCCGAGGGCATCCTCAAGTACACGGAGGCCCAGACCGTCGCCCACCAGCGGCTGCTGCCCATGGCCCCCGCCCTCGGCATGGACGACGAGCAGTACGCGGCGTTCATGAGCCGGAGCCTGCGCCTGATGAAGGCATTCCGTTTCCGCTAGCCGGCACCGCGCCGACCGGGCCGGCACCGCAGCTTTCAACGAGGAGAGCACGTGTCACAGGAGAACTCCGTCCAGGAACGGAACGACGAACACGAAGACGACACAGCGTCCACCGCGTCCACCGCGTACGACTACGACGTCCTCGTCGTCGGCTCGGGCTTCGGCGGCTCCGTCACGGCCCTGCGCCTGACCGAGAAGGGGTACCGCGTCGGTGTTCTTGAAGCGGGCCGCCGCTTCACCCGCGCGTCCCTCCCGAAGAACTCCTGGGACCTGAAGAACTACCTGTGGGCCCCCAGGCTGGGCATGTACGGCATCCAGCGCATCCACCTGCTGGGCAACGTCATGGTCCTGGCCGGCGCGGGCGTCGGCGGCGGTTCCCTCAACTACGCCAACACCCTGTACGTACCGCCGAAACCCTTCTTCGACGACCCGCAGTGGCGCGACATCACCGACTGGCAGGAGGAGTTGGAGCCGTACTACGACCAGGCGCAACGCATGCTGGGCGTACGGCTCAATCCGACGACGACCCCGACCGACGTGCACCTGAAGGCGGCGGCCGAGCGGATGGGTGTGGGTGACACCTTCCACATGGCCCCGGTCGGCGTCTTCTTCGGCGACGGCGAGGACGCCGGCGGGAAGGCGACGGCGAAGGCGAAGCCGGGGCAGGAGGTGCCCGACCCGTACTTCGGTGGGGTGGGGCCGGCACGCCGGGCCTGCGCCGAGTGCGGCGAGTGCATGACGGGCTGCCGGCACGGCGCGAAGAACACCCTCAACGAGAACTACCTGCACCTCGCCGAGAAGGCCGGCGCGGTCGTCCACCCCATGACGACGGCCATGTCGGTGACGGAGGACTCGCAGGGCGGATTCGCCGTCGCCACCCTCCCCACCGACAACCGCCGCAAGGGCGGCGGCCGGACCTTCCGCGCCCGCCGGGTCGTGCTGGCCGCCGGCACCTACGGCACCCAGACGCTGCTGCACCGCATGAAGGCGAACGGACAGCTGCCGCACCTCTCGGACAGGCTGGGCGAGCTGACCCGCACCAACTCCGAGGCCCTCGTCGGCGCGCAGACCGACGACCGCCGCTATCGCAAGGTGTCCGGGGCACCCAAGGCCGACTTCACCCGCGGCGTGGCCATCACGTCGTCGATCCACCCCGACGAGAACACCCACATCGAGCCGGTCCGCTATGGTCGCGGCTCGAACTCGATGGGCGGCCTCTCGATCCTCCAGGTCCCTTACGCGGGCCGCGACTCGGGCCCGGCCAGGGTCCTGGGCTGGCTGGGCAACGCGGCGAGGCACCCCTTGCTGCTGGTGCGCTCGCTCTCCAACCGGCGCTGGTCGGAACGGACCATCATCGGTCTGGTGATGCAGTCGCTGGACAACTCCCTGACGACGTACCTGAAGCCGTCCGGCCCGGGGCGCGGGCTGCTCACCGCCCGGCAGGGGCACGGTGCCGCCAACCCCAAGCAGATCAAGGCGGCCACGGAGGGCGCGTCCGCCCTGGCCGCCGAGATCAACGGGTTCGCCGGCTCCAACATCGGCGAGCTGACGGGTATGCCGCTCACGGCCCACTTCCTGGGCGGCTGCCCCATCGGCTCCGACCGGAAGACCGGCGTGATCGACCCGTACCACCGGCTCTACGGCCACCCCGGCATCTCCGTCGTGGACGGAGCGGCGGTCTCGGCGAACCTGGGAGTGAACCCGTCCCTGACGATCACGGCCCAGGCCGAGCGGGCGATGTCGTACTGGCCCAACAAGGGCGAGCCCGACCAGCGGCCGGAACAGGGCGCGGCCTACGAGCGGCTCCAGCCGGTCGAGCCGAAGTCCCCGGCGGTCCCGGCGGACGCCTTCGGCGCCTTGAAGCTGCCGTTCCTGGGGATGCCGGCGATGCCGCCGAAGAAGTAGGGAGAAGTAGGGAGAAGTAGGACGTCAAGAGACGGGAAAGGGTGAAGGACCTGCGCCCCCCTCCGAGCGCAGGTCCTTCACCCTGACTGGTCCGGCGTCAACCGCCGTGCGGCGTGCTTACGCCACCGCGCCGGCCTTGCGGCGACGCACCAGGTACACCGCGCCGGTGCCGGCCACGAGGGCGAGACCGCTGACAAAGCTGATCATCGGCAGGTCGGAGCCGGCGCCCGTCTCGGCGAGGCTTCCGGTGATCTTCGGGGTGTTGCTGAGGACCGGCTTCTTGTCGGTGACGGGTGCCTTGCCGCCTTCCTGCGGCTTGGTGCCGTCCGTGTCCGTACCGGCGCCCACGATCTGGAACTTGTACGCCATGGAGCCGTCGCCGGTGCACTCACCGTCGCTGTCGCCGTAGACGGTCATGCCGATGGTGAAGCCGGCGCCGACCGGGGCGGAGGCCTTCACGTTGAGCCGCATCGGGATGTTGACCTGGTAGCCGGGCTCGAGCTCGGTGCTGTAGCCGATGTAACCGACCGCGTAGCCGTCCTTGTCGAGGGTGGCCCAGCTCTTGCCGTCCGGGTTCCAGGCCTGCAGCTCGATCTGCCTGCTCTTGAACAGGGCCGCGCCCTCCGCGTCGGCGGCGGCTCCGGCGAGGTATCGGAGTTGCTCGAGCGTCGAGTCGGAGGTGTTCACCACGTCCAGCGAGAACTCGTGCCAGCCACTGCCCGTCGCGATCTTGCCGGGCAGACCGGAGATGCCGACGTCGACCTTGGTGTCCTCGCACATGGGCGGCTCGGGTTCCGGGGACTCCGACTCCTTCGGCGTGGACGTGCTCGGCGCGGGGGAGGTCGGGGAGACGGAGGTGCTCGGGGCCGGCTCCGCCTCGTCCTCGGAGTCGCTGGGAGCGGGCTCCGGCTCCTCGTCGTCCCCGGACCCGTCGGTCTCGGTGTCGTCGGGGGTGTCGGGGTTGTCCGTGTCGTCGGTCGGCTCGGCCGGGGCCGACGAGGTGGGCGGGGTGTCCGTCTTCTCCGAACCGTCCTCGCCCGCCCCGGGCCCGTCGGTCGAGGTGACGCTCGGCGACGGGGTCGCCGACTCGGTGGCGTAGGCGGCCGGAGCCGCGAGGAGCGCTGCCGGGGCTATCACTGCTGTCGCTGCGGCGACAGCCATGGCACGGCGGAGCTTCATGAAGACCTCGGGAAGTCGGGTGTACCGCCGGTTGCGGTACGCGTCGGGTGGAGGCCTCCGCGGTGGGGCGCGGGAGTGGCCCGTGGTTCCGGTGGGTTTGATCACCGAACCCTGTGAATGGTTGTCCCGGGTCCGACAGGGGCTTTATGTGAGCTGGATCACTCATATGAACTGATCAACACCGGCGTACGCTCACTCTCCGATCCGCGTGGACGGAATCCGACATCGCCTGACAGGAAGCGCGTCACCCAGTGCCCGAGCAGCAGCCGCCCGAGGAACCCGCAAGACCGGAGTCCTCTCCCCTGCCCGACGACGTGTGGGGCAGATTCGTCGAGGACAGTGAGCGCGACATCCGTGGCTCCGCTCCCAAGGAACCGTCCGCGCGGGCGCGGACGGTGACCGAACGGCTGCGTGCCATGGACGAGGCCCAGGCCAGGTCCAACGGCGGCAAGAAACGGGGTTGGGGCCGGAACAGGCCCGCCGCCCCGCCCGCCCGGCCTGAAGGATGGCGTACCGGGCCCGCCTGGCAGGACATGGACGGCAGGGCCACGCGCCGGCGCAAGGGCTGGAGCGTCGTCGGCGTGCTGGTGGCCGCTGCCGTGGCCGTGGTCGCAGTCGACCCGTCCGGCGCGCTCTCCTGGCTCCCCGGCGGCCTCGGTGACGGGTCGGGCACGTCGGACGGGGTCACCGGCGCCTCCATCGCGCCGCTGGTCCCCGAAACCGCCCGCCCCAGCAGTGCCCCGCCCGCGGAGCTCGCCGATATGCCGACCCGTGAGCGGCCGTTCGCCGGATCTCCGGCCGCGCGGTGGGAGTCGGGCACGGAGGCGGTCCGGTTGCCGGAAGAGAAGGCGAAGGCCGTCAACGGTGTCTCGGCCGCCGCTGTCGAGGCGGCCCTGGAGGGAGCGAGGGACTTCCTGATCGCCTCGAACCTCGACCGTGAGGTGGTCATGGGCGCCGAGCCGAAGAAGGCGCTGGCCCTCCTCGACCCGTTGATGGGGGATTACCTCACCGATCTGCGCGCGGGACTGCGCGAGCCCACGGTGGAGAACGACCCGGTGTGGCTGTTCACCCGGTTCGACCCCGATGAGGTCGAACTGATGGATGATGTGAGGGTCCGTGGCCGTCTGGCGGTCGAGCCCGTGCGCGGAACCGCCGGGAAGGCCGTGGTCAAGGGTGACTACACCTTCGTGTACGCGCTCCACCGCCCCGGTGGCGGCGAGGTGGCCCGTGTGATCGTGCGTCGGGTGATCGAGGTCGAGGCGGTGGATCCCGCCAGGTTCCAGGCGACCGACGGACACATCTGGCTCGCCGACATCAACGGCGAGATCAGCAACGACGACTGCCGCGACGGCGACGGAGTGATCCGTCCGTATTTCCTCGCCGACCTGGGCGTGGGCCCCACGACGACGGGGGAGGCACGGGATCCGTACGACCGAAGCCAGGAACTGGACGGGGCAGCCGAGGAATGCGGCGTCGCCTCCCGCACCTGACACCGCCTCCCGCGCGGGAGGCCGGCCGCAGGGTCGGGGGTCCCGCGGGGCGGGGGGGGGGGGGGCCCCCCCCGCCCCGCGCGGCCCGCCTGGAGGGGGGGGCCGGG
>NZ_JBHXQZ010000027.1:40753-79310 GCF_042717095.1 Streptomyces sp. NPDC058632
GGGGAGCCCTACCCCCCACGCCTGGACGGGGTGGGGCCAGCGGTGGATTGGGGGGCCGCCCCCCCCACCTCACCCCCCCGCCCGCGGGGGTGCCCGGCCGCAGGGGAGGGGGTCCCGCGGGGCGGGGGCGCGGGGCCCCCTCCCCGCGCGTGAGCACCGACGTCAGGGCGGCGCCGGCTCCGGCGCTCGGTGGGTTCAGATCCTGCCGCGGCACAGCTCCAGCAGGGTCATCGCGAGCGTGGTGCCGGGCTTGCCCAGGGCGTCCCTGTAGTGGCCGAGGATCTCCATCTCACGGGAGAGGTTCACCCGCCGGCCGCCGGAGGTGATCCGTTCCTGCTGGATGACGGCCGAGACGGCCATCCGTTCCTGCACCAGGCCGATGATCCGATCGTCGAGCGCGTCGATCCGCTCACGCGCACCGGTGATCACACCGGCGGCCCCGGCGGTGCGGGCGCCGGTCTTCTCGGTACTCGCGGCTTCGGTGGCGGTGACCGTCGTGGCCGTGGTGGCCGTGGTGGTCGTGGTGGTCGTCGTCATGTCGGGGCTCCTCGTCGGACGGTGCGGAGTGCCCGGGTACATGGTCCGAAAACGCCAGGCGCCCCGGACCTTGTCGGCCCGGGGCGCCTGGAAAGTTGCTTGTCAGTGGCTCAAGCAGCACGACCATGGCAGCCGGCGGGCCGGTTGCCATAGGTAAAGAGGAAGGTCGGGTGCGTGAGCATGGGCCCAGTATGCCGCGCGGCCCCCGGCCGTCCAACACGGGTCGCATGCTGAGACGGGCCCCACCGCGCGGTGCTGTCGCGCGGTGTCGGCACGTGCTCCGGGAGTGAGGGGGAGGGCGGGCGCGTGCCTCCCGGTAGAATCGGGAGACACCAGATCCCGCCCCACCGCCGGAAGGCACCTCGTGTCATCAGCGACTTCCGCTGCCCACGCGCCCGACACCGTCCTGGTCGTCGATTTCGGCGCGCAGTACGCCCAGCTCATCGCCCGTCGCGTCCGCGAGGCCCGGGTCTACAGCGAGATCGTGCCGAGCACCATGCCGGTCGCGGAGATCCTCGCCAAGAACCCGGCGGCGATCATCCTCTCCGGCGGCCCCTCGTCCGTGTACGAGGAGGGCGCCCCCACCGTCGACCGCGCGCTCTTCGAGGCCGGCGTCCCGGTCTTCGGCATGTGCTACGGCTTCCAGCTCATGGCCCAGACCCTCGGCGGCCAGGTGGACAACACCGGCTCCCGGGAGTACGGCCGTACCGGCCTGCACGTCTCCAAGGCGGCCTCCACCCTCTTCGAGGGCACCCCGGAGGAGCAGGCGGTGTGGATGTCGCACGGCGACGCCTGCTCCGCCGCCCCCGAGGGCTTCTCCGTCACGGCGTCCACGGACGTCGTCCCGGTCGCCGCCTTCGAGAACGACACCAAGAAGCTCTACGGCGTCCAGTACCACCCCGAGGTCATGCACTCCACCCACGGGCAGCAGGTGCTGGAGCACTTCCTGTACCGGGGTGCCGGCCTGAGCCCGGACTGGACCACCGGCAACGTCATCGAGGAGCAGGTCGCCGCCATCCGCGAGCAGGTCGGCGACCGGCGCGCCATCTGCGGCCTGTCCGGCGGGGTGGACTCCGCCGTCGCCGCTGCCCTCGTCCAGAAGGCCATCGGTTCCCAGCTGACCTGCGTGTACGTCGACCACGGCCTGATGCGCAAGGGCGAGACCGAGCAGGTCGAGAAGGACTTCGTGGCCGCGACCGGCGTCCAGCTGAAGGTCGTCGACGCGTCGGAGCGGTTCCTGGCCGCGCTCAAGGGCGTCTCGGACCCCGAGGAGAAGCGGAAGATCATCGGCCGCGAGTTCATCCGGGTCTTCGAGCAGGCCCAGGCCGAGATCATCGCGGACGCGGGCCCGGCCGTGGAGTTCCTGGTCCAGGGCACCCTCTACCCGGACGTCGTCGAGTCCGGCGGCGGTACCGGCACCGCCAACATCAAGTCGCACCACAACGTCGGCGGGCTCCCCGAGGACCTCGAGTTCCAGCTGATCGAACCGCTGCGCCAGCTGTTCAAGGACGAGGTCCGCCGGGTCGGCCAGGAGCTCGGCCTGCCCGAGGAGATCGTCCACCGCCAGCCGTTCCCCGGCCCCGGGCTCGGCATCCGTATCGTCGGCGAGGTGACCAAGGAGCGGCTCGACCTGCTGCGCGAGGCCGACGCCATCGCCCGCGAGGAGCTCACCGAGGCCGGCCTCGACCGGGACATCTGGCAGTGCCCGGTGGTCCTGCTCGCGGACGTCCGCAGCGTCGGGGTCCAGGGCGACGGCCGGACCTACGGCCACCCGATCGTCCTGCGTCCGGTGTCCTCCGAGGACGCCATGACCGCCGACTGGTCGCGGCTGCCGTACGACGTCCTCGCGAAGATCTCGACCCGCATCACCAACGAGGTACGGGACGTCAACCGCGTCGCCCTCGACGTGACCTCCAAGCCGCCGGGGACCATCGAGTGGGAATGATGCCTGGTGGGGAATGGTCCCCGCCAGGTCCTTTCAGGTCCGCTTGAGCGTGCGCACCGGCTCACCGGGCTTCCAGACCTGGAGGACGAGATACGTCTCGTCCTCCACACAGGTCCGTACGACCTCCGTCAACTCGGTGCGGAAGAGGTGGAACGGCTCCGGCGGTTCCACCTCTTCGGTGTATCCGCGCCGGGCTTCCCCGTCCTTGTCCTCGACCTCGATCGCCCGGCCGCTGATCCGGACGTCCCCGCCGCCCATGCCCGTGCCCGAGCCGGGGTTCGCCTGCAGTGCGAAGCGCGGGTCGCGGCGCAGATCGAGCGCCTTGAGCGAGTCCGGCATCATGCCGAGCCACAGCTCGCCGTTCAGGAAACGCACCTCCAGGCCGGTGGTGCGCGGCGACCCGTCCCTGCGCAGGGTGGCGAGGACGTGGTGGGTGTGCGTGGCGAAGCGCTCCTCCACCGTCTTCGCGAGGGCGGGTTCGGCGGTGGCGAAGGCCTCCCAGTTCGTGTTCATGGGCCGAGTGTGGCGCGAATACCGGACGCCTTGTGTCGGTTGTCCGCCGCGTCCGTCGGACGGGGTCCCCCGGACGAGGCTCCTCCGGAGGGCGGCCACCGCGCTCGCCGCCCTCGGTGACCTGCTCGACCCGATCAGCCAGGAGAGCTGCGCGTTCTACGAGGACCACGCCCTCTGCAACACCTACAGCGGTGTCACCGTCGACGCGGCCGAGGGCCGGCGCGTCGCGGCCGCGCTCGGCTCCCGCAAGGCGCGTTGGTACTGCGCAACCACGGGCTGCTCACCGTGGGAGACTCGGTGGACGCGACGGCCTGGTGGTTCGTGTCCATCGGAACGCTCCTGCCGGGTGCAGCTCAGTGCGAAGACGGCGGGCCGGCCCGTCCTGATCGACCACCGGCAGGCGGTGGCGACGCGGGAGCAGTTGGGCGGGGATCTGGTGGCGTGGATCAGCCATCGGCCGATGTGGCAGGACATCGGCCGAAGCAAGCCCGATTTGCTGACCTGACCTGACCTGACCTGACCTGACCTGACCTGGCCTGACCTGACCTGACCTGACGTGCCGGGCGGGGGAATTGCTGTGGCCGGGTCAACGCGACGCCTCGGACTTCACTCCCACGGACCGGACCTGCTGGGCGAGGAGGGCCGGACGTAGGGCACAATTCGCTTTCGTTGCAGGGGAGTTGCCTGCACCGGTGCAGGCGGCCGGGAACGTGATCGTGAACGTGGATGCGGGGAAGGCGGGCTTCGGACGTGGCGGTGCAGGAGGCGAGACGGGGCGGCGCGGACGCGGGCGCCCACGAGGGCGGCTGCGCCTGTGGGGACTGTCCGCACGGAGCGCGTGAGGGGCATCGGCGCGCGGTCGCCGCGTTCCTGCTGAAACGCGAGGAGTTCGCGGCCGGCCACGGGCTGCCCGCGGCGGTGGCCCACTCGGCGTCCGCCTCCCGCCAGTGGGTCTCGGAGGAACTGGCACAGGCCGCCGACCTCGTCGCCCAGCGCGGCCGGGCCGAGGGCGCGGCCCGGCTGGTCCGCCTGTGGCGCCGGACGGCGGTGGTGGTGTGGTCGGCGGTCGTCCTGCTGCTCCTGGGCCAGGCACTCACGGCGATCGGCCCGGGGTGGAGCGCCGCCCGCACGGCCGGGCTGCTGGCCGCGCTGGTGGTCGCCGGTGCGCTGACCGCGGCCTCGTGGTTCCACCGGGCGCGCGGCGGGGTGCTGGCCCCGGTCATCGGGGAGGACAACCGCCTCTCCACGTCCCGTGCGGTGGCGGCCGTCTGGGTGCTCTTCCTGGCGTACGCGGTCCTGGTCCTGGCCGGCCAACTGGCCGTCGCCTCCGATCACGAGGAACGTGACGCACTGATCGCGGGACTGGAACTCGCCCGCGGCGCGGGCGTGGTGACCGTCCTCGCCGTGGTGTGCGGGATCGGCGTGGTGGTGCGGCGGGTGGTCGGGCTGCGCGTACAGGGGCAGCGGCTGCAGAAGGTGCGCGCGGACCGGCCCCGGGTGGCCGACCTGCTGACCGACGACGCGGGCCGGGGTGCCTTCGCCGACATCCAGTACGTCGTGATCAGCGCCGTCGCGCTGGCGTTCGCGGCGGTGCGGCTGGCGCGCCGGCCGGACCAACTGCCGGATCTGCCCTGGGGACTCGCCGTGGTCGTACTGGTGTCGGCGGCGACCTATCTCGCCGGGAAGTACGCGGAGGGCGGCCGGCCGGTGATCCTGTCGGTGGTACGGGCACGGGAGGCCGGTGACCTGGACGCGCCGATCCGGACCGGCGACGACATCGAGATCCGCGGGGCCGGCTTCGTGCCGCTGGGCGCGCAGGGAGCCGACCGGCTGGCCCGGATGGTCGTCCGGGTGGGCACCGTGCACGTCCATGTACCGCTGGTGCCGGTGGCGGGCGGCTTCGACAATCCGACGGACGCCCTGCTGACGGTTCCGGTCCCGGCGGACGTGGAACCGGGGCGGGTCGAGGTGCAGGTCGTCACGGCAGCCGGGGTGGAGACGAACCGGTACGCGATCGACGTGACGGACTAGGCCGGGCCCTCAAGTCCCCCTCCGTCGCTCTCCGGCGAACGTCCGAAAAAATCCGGGCGGCCCGGGATTGATCCGGTGTTAATTGTCGTACGTATGCTCTGTTGAGGGGGGTCTCGGTACGGCGGCGAGAGGCGACAGACGGCGATGACTCACGGTATGCGGGCGGATACGTACGGCCCTCCAGTCGATGCTGACAGAGGCTGGCGGGACACCGCCACGCGGTACGCCCTCCTTCCTCTGCGGATCTTCCTGGGCGTCACCTTCATCTATGCGGGCATCGACAAACTCACCGACAGCGCGTTCATGAAGGACGCCGGGGCCGGGTCGATCGGCGACATGATGCGGGCCGTCCGCGACTCCTCGGCCATTCCCGCGCTGGTCGACATGTCCCTGGAGAGTCCCGTCGCCTTCGGATACGCCATCGCCCTCGGCGAGTTGGCCGTCGGGATCGGGACCCTGCTCGGCCTGCTCACCCGGCTGGCCGCCCTCGGTGGTGCGCTGATCTCCCTCAGCCTCTGGCTGACCGTGAGCTGGGCCGCCGAGCCCTACTACTACGGCAACGATCTCCCCTACCTCGTGGCCTGGACTCCGCTGCTGCTGGCAGGTGCTCCCCTCCTCTCCGTGGACGCCGTACTCCGGTCGCGACGGCGACAGCGGGTGGGGGACTACCGGTAGGACCTCGCTCCTGACAGAGGCGGATCCGCCCTCGCCCGGGCGGGCCCGCCCGTCCCGCCTCCCGAGTCGCCTCGCGCCGAGTCGCCTCGTCAGGCCGGTGACTTCGCGGGGGTCTCCCGAGTGCCGGAGCGTCTGTGCCGGCGTATCAGCGCCGTCACGGCGGCCACTGCCCCGGCCAGGCACAGGCCGCCCGTGACGACGGGAACCACGACGAACCACGGTGTCTCCCACGCGCCGCGCGCGTCGCCTGCGTAGAGCACGGCGGCGAGGGTCAGGAAGAGGCCGGCGATCAGCCTGCCGGGCTGGAACTCATGACGTAGCACGGCTCACCTCCGCCTGTCCCGCACCGACGTGGACGTCCAGGTCGAGCGTCCCCGTCCTCTTGACGCCCGCGGGAGGCCGCAGGGTCAGTTCCTTGTGCTTGCCCGGTGCCACGTCCACGTCCTTCTGCTGGTCGCCGGGCAGTTGGATGTCACCCACTCCCACGTCGATGCTGAGCCGCACGGTCACGCCCTCGGGCACGATCACGTGGACGCGGCCCACGCCGATGTTCGCCCGCGTCGACACGGTCTCTCCCTCGGGTATCCGTGCCTTGGACAGGTCCAAGGTGCCGGTTCCCGTGCCCAGGTCGTAGACCGGGCGTATCCGGGCGGCCGAGGCGGGCTCCCAGGTGGTGCGCATCCACTCGGTGCCGATGTCCTTGGGTACGGCCGACGAGGCGGCGAGCAGTCCCGCGGTGATGACCGCCAGGACGATCGACCCCGCCCCGGTGCGGCCCAGGAAGGCACTGACCGTCAGGCCGATCCCGAAGACGGCGAGCGCGCAGGCCAGGCCGGTCTGCAGGCTGGTGCCGAGCGGCTCCTCCTCCCAGGTCAGGCCCGTGCCCAGGCCGGCCGCGAGCAGGGCGAGCAGGAAGATCCAGCCGCCGATCCAGCGGGGGCCGCGTGGCTTCGCCGGCCGGTGAGGGGTGGGCGCGCCGTCGCGAGCGGAGGAGTGGGGGGTGAGTCTGACGTCGATCGCGGAGGCGATGTCCAGGTCCCGGGAGTCCCGGGGCCCCCACAGGTAGCCCGTGCCGCCGATGTGCGTGCCGTCCTTCACGATGGGGTCGCGCCACCACGAGGAGAAGGCGGCGGGAACCGGCGGTGCCTGGGGCTCCGGCGGGGCATCGGCCGCGGCCTGGGCGGCGAGCGGATCGGGGCTGGGGGTACCGCGCTGCCGCGACCAGTACCCGGCACCGGCGAGCAGCAGGGAGAGCATCACGGCGAAGCTCAGCACCCCGCCGTTGTTCAGCATGCTGAGGAAGACGCCGCAGCCGACGAGCGCGAAAAGTATGGCCGCCAGTGTCTGGCCGTCGACCCTGCCGGTCAGCAGTCTGCGGATCTCGTTCTCCTCCTCGCCCTCGTACGGGACGAGGAGCCAGGCGAAGCCGTAGAAGATGAGGCCGACACCGCCGGTGGCGGAGAGCACCGCCAGCGTGATGCGGAAGATCACCGGGTCCATGTCGCACTGCCGGCCCAGCCCGGAGCACACCCCGCCGAGCATCTGGTGCCGGCGGTCACGCCGGAAACGGTGCGGCGGCTCGGGCAGGGGTGCCTCGCCGGGAGGGTGCGAAGCTCCGGCGGAGGCGGTCCCCCCGGCCGCCGTACCGCCTGCCGTGCCCGCGGCAGGCGCGCCCTCCCGCGGCCCGGCGCCCTCGGGAGGGCGCGGGCCGGAGCCGGGTCCCGGACCCGTCGCGGCGTGCTGGTGATCTGTCATGAGTCCATGGTGACGGGCGCGCCGCCGCGACGGCAGTCGGGACGACCCTGGCCGGACCCTGATATCGGCCCTGAGAGGTGGCCGGGGGAGCGTTCGGGAGGCCGGCCGCCCGGAGATCAGGGGAGTCTCCGGGGCTGACCCTGATGCCCCGGAACCGGGGGCCGTGTGACCATCATTGGCATGTCGGAAGCCGCAGCAGCGCCCCTCGCCGAGCCGCGGCCGCCGCGCAAGCTCTACCGCAGCAGTGACGGACGCTGGCTCGGTGGTGTGGCGCGGGGGCTCGCCGGACACCTCGGGCTGCCCGTGATCTGGGTACGGCTCGTCTTCGTCGGCCTGTTCATGGCCGACGGTCTCGGCGCCCTGCTGTATGCCGCCTTCTGGTTCTTCGTGCCGCTGGGGGTCGGCGGCGTGGACGCGCAGAAGCCGCCCACCCTGGTCGCGACCGAGAGCTCGCCGGACGGCCGGCGCAGACTCGTCACCCGCAGACCGGACAAGGGCCAGATCGTCGCCCTGCTCCTCATGGTCGTCGTGGCCATGGTCTTCGTCGGCAACGTGGACCTGTCCAACGGCGCCAGGGCCTACCTCTGGCCGACCGTACTGGTCGGCGCGGGCGTCGCCCTGGTGTGGCGGCAGGCGGACAACGCGCGCCGGGCCCGGTGGGTCGAGGTCGGCAGCCGCCGCCGCACGGTCACCCTGCTGCGGGCCGGGGCCGGCGTCCTGCTGGTGACGGCCGGTGCGTCGGGCATCTTCGTGCTCCGGGGCTCCGGTGCCCACCTCGCCTCGGTGCTCCAGGCGGCCCTCGCGGTCCTCGTCGGGGTCACGCTCCTCGCCGGTCCCTACCTGGTGCGCATGACCCAGGACCTCTCCGAGGAACGGCTGATGCGCATCCGCGCCCAGGAGCGCGCCGAGGTCGCCGCTCATGTCCACGACTCGGTGCTGCACACCCTCACCCTGATCCAGCGCAACGCCGAGAGCCCGGGAGAGGTGCGCCGGCTCGCCCGCGCCCAGGAGCGCGACCTGCGCACCTGGCTCTACAAACCCGAGGGCACCGGCAAGGACGAGGCCGACGAGCCCACCACCCTGGCCGACGCCGTACGGCGCAATGCCGCGGAGGTGGAGGACAAGCACGGCGTCCCCATCGAAGTCGTCGTCGTCGGCGACTGCCCGCTCGACGAGAAGATCGGCCCGCAGATGCAGGCCGCGCGCGAGGCGATGGTGAACGCGGCCAAGTACGGTGGCGAGGGGGGTGCCGTACAGGTCTATGCCGAAGTCGAGGGAAGGACGGTCTTCGTGTCCGTCCGGGACCGCGGCCCCGGCTTCGACCTCGACTCGATACCCGCCGACCGCATGGGTGTCAGAGAATCGATCATCGGCCGCATGGAACGCAACGGCGGCACGGCGCGACTGCGCGCGGTGCCGGACGGCGGCACCGAGGTCGAGCTGGAAATGGAGAGGGCGGAGAAGACGTCATGAGTGAGCCGACCGAGCCGACCGGGACGAACGGAACGGCGGGACCGGACGACGGCGCCGGACGTCATGTGCGTGTCGTCCTCGTCGACGACCACCGCATGTTCCGCACGGGCGTCCAGGCCGAGATCGGACAGACCGAACAGACCGGCGTCGAAGTGGTCGGCGAGGCCGCGGACGTCGACCAGGCGGTCACGGTCATCACCGCGACCCGGCCCGAGGTCGTCCTCCTCGACGTGCACCTGCCCGGTGGCGGTGGCGTGGAAGTGCTCCGCCGCTGCGCCCCGTTGATGGGCGACGCCGAGCAGCCGGTCCGCTTCCTGGCGCTGTCCGTCTCGGACGCGGCGGAGGACGTGATCGGCGTGATCCGGGGAGGCGCCCGCGGATACGTCACGAAGACGATCACCGGAACCGACCTGGTCGACTCGGTCTTCCGGGTCCAGGAGGGAGACGCCGTCTTCTCCCCCCGGCTGGCCGGCTTCGTCCTCGACGCCTTCGCGTCGACCGACGCCCCGCCGGCCGACGAGGACCTCGACCGCCTCACCCAGCGCGAGCGCGAGGTACTGCGGCTGATCGCCCGCGGCTACGCGTACAAGGAGATCGCCAAGCAGCTCTTCATCTCCGTGAAGACGGTCGAGTCCCACGTCTCGGCGGTGCTGCGCAAGCTCCAGCTGTCCAACCGTCACGAACTGACCCGCTGGGCGACGGCACGGCGCCTGGTGTGACTGGTCGATGACCTCCTGCAGGCGCAAGCCGCGTCGGCTGAACGCTGCCCAACGGGAGTGCCACGTCGAACCACACCTCCTTGCCGATGCCGCACTCCCTTCTCCGCGTGCCCCAGTCCTCCGCCGGAGTTGCCACCAACGCGAGTGAGGCCGAGGCAATCGCCGTCTCTTGGTATGAGCTGCTGCTCATCTTGGGGCTGCTGCAGACCGGGGCCTACGCCCAAGCGCTGATGGGCGCCAGCTCACCTTCTTTGGATGAGGAGACGATCAACGAGCGTGTGGCGGCCAGGCTTCGACGGCAGGAAGCGCTGACCGACGGATCGGCGTGCTCCACGGATTCGTGATCCATGCGGCTGCGCTGCGGACCGAAGTTGGTGGCAAGGAGGTTATGAGGGCCCAACTTGAGCGTCCACGGGAGGTCGGGCGAAGCCGCAACGTGTCGGTGCGGGTACTTCCGATCGGCCGCTGCAACGGTGTCGCCCTGGCTGGCCCCATCGTGGTGCTGGAAACGCCTGACCATGACATGTTGGCTTATGTGGAAGGGCCGGAGGTCAGTGTCCTGCATGCCGGTCCGGACAAAGTGAGTGCGTTGAACCAGAGGCATGCCATGATCCGCACCCATGCCCTCAGTATTGAGGAGTCGGCCACGTTTATCAGAAAGGTGGCAGAGGAGCGATGAGCGAACGCTCGACCTGGTTCAAGTCGAGCTACGGTGACAGCCAGGGCGGCAACTGCCTGGAGGCAGCCCTCGACTGGCGCAAGTCCAGCCACAGCGGCACCGAGGGCGGTAACTGCGTCGAGGTCGCCCCCTGCCCCGCACCGTCCACGTCCGGGACTCGAAGCTCGGCGACCGGAGTCCTCGGTCCGCCGTCGCCGGAGGTGTCTGGACCGCGTTCGTCGCGTACGCCCGTACCGGAGCCTGAGCTTCTGGGGGCGGTGTCGGGCGGAGGGCGGGGGCCTCGTTAGGCTCCGGCCTCATGGACGTACTCATCCACCTCTTCGTCGGCCTGCACATCATCGGCATCGCCTCGTTGCTCGGTGGATTTCTCACCCAGATGAAGGCGATGGGGCAGGGCACCGCCCGGTTCGTTCCGGCGATGCTGCACGGCGCGCTGACGATGCTGGTCACCGGTGTGATCCTGGTCGGGCTCAACCAGGCGCAGGACCATTCCGTCGACAACATCAAGATCGGCGTCAAGCTCGCCCTGCTGGTCGTGATCCTCGGCCTGGTCTACGTGAAGCGGGACGACGAGAAGGTGGACAAGGGCCTGTTCGGGCTGGTCGGTCTGCTGACCACGGTGAACATCTTCATCGCCGTGCTCTGGACCTGACGGCCGCCGGCGCGGGTCCGGGCGTGACCGCGGCCCGCGCCGGCGTCACCGCAGCCGTGGGTCAGGCCGGGCGGACCACGCTGTGGATCGACGACTCGCCGTCGTAGAAGACCGACTCCTCGCGGACGTAGGTGCCGGGCTTCGGGGCGTGGATCATCATGCCGTTGCCGATGTAGATGCCCACATGGGTGATGTCGTCGTAGAAGAAGACGAGGTCACCGGGCTGGGCCTGGGACACCGGGACCGTGGTGCCGGCCTCGACCTGGTCGTAGGTGGTGCGGGGGAGGGAGACACCCGCGGCCTTCCACGCGCCCTGGGTCAGACCCGAGCAGTCGTAGGAGCCGGGGCCGGTGGCGCCCCAGACATAGGGCTTGCCGATCTGCGCGCGGGCGAAGGCGAGGGCCTTCTCCGCCTTGGCCGCGTACGAGGAGTCCGTCGAGGCCGACGGCGTGGTCGTCGTGGAGCCGGACGTGCCGGAGGAGCCCGACGCGCCGGAGGAGCCGCTCGCCGCCGCCTCCTGCTGCCGCGCCTCCTCCTCGGCCTTCTGCCGCGCCGCCTGCTGCTGGGCGAGTTCGGCGGCCTTGCGGGCGGCCTCTTCCTGCTTCTTCTCCTCGATCGCCGCCAGCCGCGCCTTCTCCTCGGCGGTCAGCTTCGACATCAGCTCGCGCGCGGTGCCGAGCTTCTTCTGGACGGTGGCCTTGGCGGTCTTCAGGGCGTTCTGCGACTCGGTGAGCGTCACGAGGCTCTCGGCGGCCTCCTTGCGCTTCTCCATCGTCTCGGACTGCTGGGTGACGTAGTCGTCGACCGCTTCCTTCTGGCGGCCGGTCATCCGGTCCAGCAGCTGGTCCTGGTCGAAGAAGTCCTGCGGGGAGTCCGCGAGCAGGAAGGTCGCCGTGTCGGGGAGGCCGGCACCGGTCCGGTACTGGGCGGCGGCGAAGGAACCCAGTTCCTCCCGTGCCTCATTGAGCGTCTGGGTGCGCTTGGCCACGTCGTCGAGGAGCGTGTCGACGCGCTTGCGCTGCTTCGCGGTCTTCTCCTTGGCCCCGTTGTACTTCTCGGTCGCCGACTCCGCCTGGCGGTAGAGGTCGCCGACCTTCTTCTCGACCTCCTCCAGGCTCGGCCGGTCGTCGTCCGAGGGTGCGGCGTCGGCCGTCTGGGAGAGGAGGGCGACGGAGGTGAGGGCCGCCGTGGCGAGAGCGGGGGTCCGTATGCCGGCCACGCGCGTACCCGGGGTGCGCGACTTGCGGTGCGACGCCAAGGGAGGCGACTCCTTCCAACGTTCCGCCGCCGGGGAGCGGCAGGGGCTCCCGGGTTGTGCCGGCCCCGGGGAGGTTCGGAGGGGTGCGGGCGGGGTAGACCGGAAGGACTGCCCTACGGCTGCTCCGGGGAGGGAGCGGCCGATTCACCCCGGGTTCCCGGTGGGTCCCCGGCTCCGGCTGCCGCGGCGGCAGTGACGGACTCGGCGGAGGCCGCCCGCCCGGCGAGGTTCGCCGGTGGGGATCGCGCGGCCCGCCCGAACGGTAGCCAACTCATGTGCCTCGTGTGAAGGTTGATGGGTGATATGCCCGATACATTTTCGTGACCTTCTTGGTCACGTCACCCAGGGTGAGGGCACGGTCCTCGAGAGTGGATGCGTGTCCGGTCACCGGACGCGGGGTGGCGGCGATCACCGGAATGCGGGGATGTCCCCGGGGCGGCCACGGGTTGTCGGTGGGGCGGCCTAGACTCGGAGAGCGATGAGCAGCCTCTTTGACGACAGCTTCCTGGCGGACCTCCAGGCCCGGCGCGGCCCCGTGGACGAGCCCCCGCCGCCACCCGAGGACGATCATGTACCGGAGCAGGTTCCGGACGATCTGTTCGGCGGGAAGTTCGACATGCCGCCGGACCGGGACACCCACTACCGTGACGGCGCCCCGCGCCCGGTGCTGGACCCCGCGGCCCTCCTGGAAGGGCTGAACGACAACCAGCGCGCCGCCGTCGCACACTCCGGCTCCCCGCTGCTCATCGTGGCCGGCGCCGGCTCCGGCAAGACCCGTGTGCTCACGCACCGCATCGCGCACCTGCTGGCCGCGCGGAGCGTCCACCCGGGCCAGATCCTCGCGATCACCTTCACCAACAAGGCCGCCGGTGAGATGAAGGAGCGCGTCGAGCAGCTCGTCGGCCCGCGCGCGAACGCGATGTGGGTCATGACGTTCCACAGCGCCTGTGTGCGCATCCTGCGCCGAGAGAGCAAGAAGCTCGGCTTCACCTCGTCGTTCTCCATCTACGACGCCGCCGACTCCAAGCGCCTGATGGCCCTGGTCTGCCGTGACCTGGACCTCGACCCGAAGCGCTACCCGCCCAAGTCCTTCAGCGCCAAGATCAGCAACCTGAAGAACGAGCTGATCGACGAGGAGGACTTCGCCGCGCAGGCGGGCGACGGCTTCGAGAAGACCCTCGCCCAGGCCTACGCGCTCTACCAGTCGCGGCTGCGCGAGGCCAACGCCCTCGACTTCGACGACCTGATCATGACGACGGTCAACCTGCTGCGCGCCTTCCCGGACGTCGCCGAGCACTACCGCCGCCGTTTCCGGCACGTCCTCGTGGACGAGTACCAGGACACCAACCACGCCCAGTACGCCCTCGTGCGCGAGCTGGTCGGCACCTCCGAGCACCCCGTCGGCGTACCGCCGGGCGCGGACGACCTGCCGCCCGCCGAACTGTGCGTGGTGGGCGACGCCGACCAGTCGATCTACGCCTTCCGCGGCGCGACGATCCGCAACATCCTCCAGTTCGAGGAGGACTACCCGAACGCGACGACGATCCTGCTGGAGCAGAACTACCGCTCCACGCAGACGATCCTGAGCGCCGCCAACGCCGTCATCGAGCGCAACGAGTCCCGCCGTCCCAAGAACCTGTGGACCAACGCGGGCAGCGGCGCGCAGATCACCGGGTACGTCGCCGACACCGAGCACGACGAGGCCCAGTTCGTCTCCGACGAGATAGACCGCCTCACGGACGCGGGCGAGGCCAAGGCCGGCGACGTCGCCGTCTTCTACCGCACCAACGCCCAGTCCCGTGTCTTCGAAGAGGTCTTCATCCGGGTCGGACTGCCCTACAAGGTCGTCGGCGGTGTCCGCTTCTACGAGCGCAAGGAGGTCCGGGACGTCCTGGCCTACCTGCGGGTACTCGCCAACCCCGAGGACTCGGTGCCGCTGCGCCGCATCCTCAACGTTCCCAAGCGGGGCATCGGCGACCGCGCGGAGGCCATGATCGACGCCCTCTCCCAGCGGGAGAAGATCAGTTTTCCCCAGGCGCTGAAGCGTGTCGACGAGGCGTACGGCATGGCCGCGCGCTCCACGAACGCGGTGAAGCGGTTCAACACGCTGATGGAGGACCTCCGAACCATCGTCGAGTCCGGAGCTGGCCCGGCGACCGTCCTGGAGGCGGTCCTCGAGGGGACGGGTTACCTCGCCGAGTTGCAGGCCTCCACCGACCCGCAGGACGAGACCCGGATCGAGAACCTCCAGGAACTCGCCGCCGTCGCCCTGGAGTTCGAGCAGGAGCGTGGCGAGGAAGAGCGCGGCACGCTGGCCGACTTCCTGGAGCGGGTCGCACTGGTCGCCGACTCCGACCAGATCCCCGACGAGGACGAGGACGGCTCCGGCGTCATCACCCTGATGACCCTGCACACCGCCAAGGGCCTGGAGTTCCCGGTCGTCTTCCTGACCGGCATGGAGGACGGCGTCTTCCCGCACATGCGCGCCCTCGGACAGACCAAGGAACTGGAGGAGGAGCGGCGCCTGGCGTACGTCGGCATCACGCGCGCGCGTGAGCGGCTGTATCTCACCCGTTCCACGCTGCGCAGCGCCTGGGGACAGCCGTCGTACAACCCGCCTTCGCGTTTCCTGGAGGAGATCCCGGCCACCCACCTGGAGTGGAAGCGGACGGGAGCGACCGCGCCCGTGTCCTCCGGGCCGGCGTCGGGGGTGGCGGCGTCGCTGTCGTCGTCCCGGTCCCGCTCGTCGGCGTCGGGCGGGACCGGCTTCGCCACGCGACGGGCCGCCGAGAAGCCGGCGGTGTCGCTGACGGTCGGGGACCGGGTCACGCACGACCAGTTCGGGCTCGGCACCGTCGTCGCGGTCAAGGGCACGGGCGGCAACGCCGAGGCGACGATCGACTTCGGGGACACCAAGCCGAAGCGGCTGCTGCTGCGGTACGCGCCGGTCGAGAAGCTGTAGCCGGGAGTCCGGCACACCCGGAGCCTTCGCTGCCAGGAAACGGCGAAGGCCCACGGGCGAGGGACGGCCGAAGCCGGGGGGACCGGCCGGTTCTGCGGGGCTCGGCCCGCTTCGCCACCGCCGGTGCTACCGGCGGTGGGGCGGGGCTACGACGGTTCGAGGCCGTGGCTGCGGAACCACGCCAGCGGGTCGATCGCCGAGCCACCGGCCGGGCGGACCTCGAAGTGGAGGTGCGGGCCGGTCGAGTTGCCCGAGTTGCCGGAGAACGCGATCGGGTCGCCGGCCTTCACCGTGGTGCCGGAGGCGACCTGGTAGCTGGAGAGGTGGCAGTACCACGTCTCCGTGCCGTCCATCGCCGTCACGATCATCATGTTGCCGTAGGCGCTGTTGTACTGGGTGCGGACCGTGCCGTCGGTCGCGGCCATCACCGTCGCGCCGTACGAGACGGGGAAGTCGATACCGGAGTGCACGGACATCCAGTTGATGCCGGACTGGCCGTAGTAGGCGCTGAGGCCGTGCTGCGCGACGGGGAGCGCGAACTTCGGACGCAGCCGCTCCTGGCGGGCCGCCTCCTCCGCCGCCGCCTTGCGGTCGGCCGCCTGCCGCGCCTTCAGGTCGATGCGTTCCTGGGTACGGCTCGCCCGGTCGGCGAAGTCGTCCGCCCCGGCGGAAAGGCTCTCGAGCTGGCTGTCGAGCTGGTTGTTGGCCACGGCGGGCTGCACCGGCTGCACGTCCGCGGCGGTCGTCGTGGTCTCCTGACCACCGCCTTCCTCCGCCAGATCACCGACCGAGGCCGCCGCGATACCGGCGACACCCATCACGCACGCCGAGGGCACGGCCACCGTCAGCAGCGCGGAACGCTTGGCGGGCGTACGGCGGCGGGAACGCGACCCGCCGCGCGACGCCGAGCGCGGCGCGGGTACGGGGACCGGGGCCGACTCCTCCTGATCGTCGAGCAGCGGAGCCACCGCGGGCAGCTCACCGGTGTCGCCCGAGGCGCCCTGCGTGGGCCCGTACGGATCGTCGTGGACGTTCCCGGACACGCCCTGCTCGTGCGAGCCCTGCCCGTAGGGCTTCTCTTCGTACGACTCCTGGGCGGGGGCCTGGGAATCGAAGGCGGAGGAGTCGGGAGCCTGCGGATCGGGGTGCTGCTCGAACGTGGCCGTGGCCTGCTGGTCGAAGGGCACGGCCTGGTGTTCGTAGGGGTCCGCGTAGGCGTCGGGAGCCGGTGCGGCCGCGCTGCCGTCGGAGTTCCACTGCGTGGCGTCGTAGGCGCCGGTGTCGGAGGTCTGGGTGCCCCAGTACCACTGCTGGGTCGGATCGGCGGTGCTCTGGGCGGCCCGGTCGGGCTGGAGCCACGCGCCGGAGTCCCACTGGCCGCTCGCGTCGGGCGCCGTGGCCTGCTGCGGCACCTCCGGTGCCTGCTGCTGCCCGGTGGTCCATGCGGTCGCGTCGTAGCCGCCGGTGTCGTAGCCGGCCTGCTGCTGAGCCGCGTACGCGTCGTGGTGCGCGGTGTCGTGGCCGACGGCGGACCAGGTCCCGGTGGCATTTCCGGTGGCGTACGCCCCCTGGTCGTGACCGTTGCCCGGAAGGTCACCGAAGAGGGGATCGGTGGCGAAGGCCGGGGTGGCGTGGCCGCCGGTTCCCGGGCCCGTGAGGTCAAAACCGGTGGCGTCACAGCCGTCGTACATGGTGAAGTCGCCGTACTGGGCTTCCGGAGTGCCGTACGACGCGTAGTGCGCCGACGAGGTGTCGGAAGCCGGGGCCGGGACCATGGTCCCCGACGGGTGACGGTCGTTCACCAACTTCTCTTTCGCCTCGACAACAGGGGCTGCCAGAGCAGTGCGGCGACTGTACCCGGCGGTACGCGGGCGCGACAATCTTTCGCAGGTTTCACGCGCGTAGGAAACGGGCATTCGGTTGCGTTTTGGCGGCGGGTAAACATGGTCTTGGCTTTGTGTTCGAAACTTGTTCGAGTTTTGGTGGGTTCGCGTCGCCAAGTCGGCCGGATGGGGCGGCTGTTGTTCGGGTGAGTGAACGATGTCGCCGCGGTTGCCAAGGGGCGGATGGTCCGGGCGTGTCGGGCGGAGTGAGGGCCGGGGGGCGGGGGTCGAGGGGCGGGGACCGGGCCGCCGTCAGGCCGTCCGTGCGGCCGTGGACGGTTCCCCCGGATGCGCCGTGTCCAGTGCCTGCCGTATGCCGCCGGCCACGGCAGGGTGCACGGGCAGCGCGAGGTGGCCGACGCCGCTCACCCGCACGTTCTGCGCGAGGAGGTCCCGATGCTCGATGCGGGCCGCTTCCAGCGGGTCCATGATGTGGTCGAGGTCGCTCCAGAAGGCGACGAAGTGCGTGCGGCAGCCGGGTGCGGGGCTGGTGAGCTCCTCGAGCACCGGTGAGCCGGGGCGCATCTGGCGCACGATCGGGTGCGCGTTGGCCAGCCGGGCGACGCGGGTGCCGGAATGCGGGGTGCCGAGCGTGACCAGGGTCCGTACCCGGCTGTCACCGCCCAGGCACTGTACGTAGTACCGCCCGATCAGGCCTCCGAGGCTGTGTCCGACGACATCGACGCGGCTGCTGCCGGTGCGCTCGCACACTTCCTCTATGTGCCGGCCCAGCAGTTCGGCCGCGATACGGATGTCGCAGGTGAGCGGAGAGTAGTTGAGCGACTCGATCCGCTGTCTGCCGTGCTGGGCGAGGCTGCGGCGCAGCAGGACGAAGACCGAGCGGTTGTCGATGAAACCGTGCAGCAGCACGACCGGGGGCCGGGCCTCCGTCGGCAGTTTCGCGGTGCCGTCCGGTGCGGGGGGCTCGAGGGTCGCGTCCCGGCGCTCCTGCACCATGCCGACGGGATAGAGGAGGGCGTGGCCCGCGAGGATCGCGAGCTCCAGAGCGGTGGCTTTCAGCAGGGCGGTGGAGGGAATCGCCGGCCGGTTCGGCGCCATGCGCCGGCAGAGCGGCAGAAAGGGAAGTGCTGCCTCCGTGACCTTCATGGCCGACCTCCTGTCGGCACGCGGAAGGACAGCTCTGTCCCCCGTGTGCCCTCATGGGGCGTCGCGGCGAATGCGGTCGACGCCCCGCGCGGCAGGCGCTTGGTGCGGCCGTGCCGTGCGGCGGCCTCGTCGCGAATCCCTTATGCGCATGTTCCCACTGATGCCCGTGTGATGCATGGGCACGATGTTCGGATCCTGAGGCCCCGGAACGGTGCGCGGTGAACGTGTCCCTCTGTGTGATTTCCCCCTCGGTCCCCACCGCGAAACTGCCGGTTGCGGGATGCTGGCGATAACGTTCGTTCACTTCCCCGGCCGGTTCGGGCGGGGAGGTCCGTACCGCGGTGGCGCAGTCGGTGCAGTGGGCGGCGGAGTGTGCGGTACCCGTGACGGATACGGGAACGACTGATGCGTGCGGTATGTATCGGTACGGATGGATGTAGTCGCTTCATGGAGGCAGTGATGGGTGTGGCAGCCGGTCCGATCCGCGTGGTGGTGGCCAAGCCGGGGCTCGACGGCCACGATCGCGGGGCCAAGGTGATCGCGCGGGCCCTGCGCGACGCCGGTATGGAGGTCATCTACACCGGGCTTCACCAGACCCCCGAGCAAGTCGTCGACACCGCGATCCAGGAGGACGCCGACGCGATCGGTCTGTCCATCCTCTCCGGTGCGCACAACACGCTCTTCGCGGCGGTGATCGACCTGCTCAAGGAGCGGGACGCGTCGGACATCCTGGTCTTCGGCGGCGGGATCATCCCCGAGGCGGACATCGCGCCGCTGAAGGAGAAGGGCGTCGCGGCGATCTTCACCCCGGGGGCGACGACCGCGTCGATCGTGGACTGGGTCCGCGCGACCGTACGGCAACCCGCGGAGGCGTAGTACCTGCCCCGGGCCCGGCCGGCGCGGCCGCTCACCCCGCCCGTGCGGGCGGTGCCGCACCGGACCGGCCGGGCCGCGCGTGCCGGGGCGGCTTCGGAGTGCGGGCCGGCGGGCCGGTCGGTCGTGGCGGGTGCGGGCATATGTCAGGGCTGGGCGTGTGTCCGGGGCCGGGCGGTCGGGTCCAGTTCCGTCAGCATCGCGGCGCGCAGGCGCAGCGTCGTGACCAGCCGCTGGAACGCCTCCGACCAGTAGCCACCGGCACCCGGTGAGGCGTCCTCCGGCTCGTCCGGTACGGCCAGGAGCGCATCGAGGTGGCCCGCCTCCAGGGGATCGAGGCAGCGCTCGGCCAGGCCCATGACGCCGCTGAAACTCCATGGGTAACTCCCCGCGTCCCGAGCGATGTCGAGTGCGTCCACCACGGCCCGGCCGAGCGGCGGCGCCCACGGCACCGCGCACACACCGAGCAGCTGGAACGCGTCCGGCAACCCGTGCGTCCCGATGAACCCCGCCACCCACCCGGCCCGTTCGTCGGCATCGAGCGTGCCGAGCAGCCTGGCGCGCTCGGCCAGGGACACCGCCCCCGGGCCGCCCGCCTCCGCGGCGGAGGGCTCACCGAGCAGAGCCTGTGCCCACCCCGCGTCCCGCTGGCGCACCGCCGCGCGGCACCAGGCCGCGTGCAGCTCGCTCCGCCAGTCGTCCCCGACCGGGAGGGCCACGATCTGCAGCGGCGTACGCCCGCCGAGCCGGCGCGACCATGTGCCCAGCGGTGCCGACTCCACCAACTGCCCCAGCCACCAAGACCGTTCACCCCGGCCTGCGGGAGCCTTGGCCACCACGCCGTCCCGCTCCATGCCCGCGTCGCACTCGTGCGGCGCCTCGACGGTGAGCATGGGCGCGTCCCGTGTGTGGTCGACGGCCACGCACGCCCCGGCCCGGACCGCCATGCGCTGCGCGAGGGCCGAGCCGGGCAGTGCCGACAGCAACTCGGCGGCCGTCGCCCGTACATTGCGGCTGCGGTCGGCGAGCGACTGCTCCAGGAACGGCTCGTCGTCCGGGCCGAGGCGGGTGCGCAGCGAGTCGAGGAACATCAGCCGGTCCTCGGCCCGCTCCGTCGCCCAGGTCGTCGCGAGCAGTTCGCGGGCCGCGGCGGGCTCGCGGGAACGCAGGGAGGAGAGCAGGGCGACCCGCTCCGCGAAGAGACCCTCCTGCCAGAGCCGCAGGACTCTCTCCGGGTCCCCGGGACCCGGCAGCGACGTGCCCCCACCCGGCGCCGAGCGCAGGGCGAACCGCCAGTCCGGGTTGAGGCGGGCCAGCCACAGGCCTCGCGGGCCCGCGAACCGCAGGGCCGCCGGCCGCAGGTCCGTACGCCCCCGCGCGGCGTCGAGCAGGGCGGGCAGCGCCGGCGGGGGAGCCGCGAAACCATGGGCGTTCGCCGCCGCGAGCCACTGGGGCAACAGCTCCATCAGATCCGGTGCCGCGCCCCGGCGGCCACCGTCGGACGCACCGGAGCGGTCGGTGAGCAGCATCGTCAGCCGACGGGCGGCCGCGGGCGGCAGCTCGGGGCGCGGGTCCTCGGGCGCCGGCCGGGGACGCTCGGCCGCCCTGGCGGGACGCAGCCCGGCCCGACGCCGTACGGTCGCCACGGCCGCCGCGTCCAGCAGGACCGCCGGGGCCTCCGCAGCGGAAGCGGAGCCCGCCGGAGCGCGCCGGTCGGTCCCCAGCAGGGCGGTGGTGACGAGGTCCTCCCAGCCGTCAGGGAGGGAGGAGGCAGGCCGGCCCGATCCGCCGGACGGGTCCGCGGTGGGCGAGGCCGGTACGGAAGGGGCGGTGGCGTGCGGGCCGGACGGTGTCGCGGCGGTGGAGGTCCTGCTCATCACATTCCTTTCCGTCGGACGTCCGGGAGCGGCCCGGAGCGGCTCGCGCGTACCGTGTGCGCGGCGGTGCCCGGGGAGCGCGGAGGGCGGCAGGGGCGGAGCGGCTGGTGGGTCAGCACAGGGCGATCACCTCGCCCGACTCCTGCGGCCAGGCGGACAGCGGGGTGAATCCCCGGTGGCCGCACTCGCCGAAGACCTTGACCGGCGCGCCGCCCGAGAGGGCGACGAGACGCCACAGGCCGGGACGGGAACGCGCGGCCGGGGTGAGCGGCAGGGCCGCGTCCTCGTCGGCGTCCGCGAGCTGCCAGGAGTCGCCGTCCGGAACCGGTATCACCCGGTCCAGGGTCACCGGCACCGAATCCAGCCAGGGATCGTCGCACAGCGCGTCGCCGTACCGGGCGGCGGCCAGGGTCGTCGTCGTCCCGGGTGGCCGCTCGGCCGTGGGGGCGGGCGGCGCGAACTGCTCGCCCAGCGCCGCCCGGGCCTGCCCCGCGCCCGGATAGGCGGACAGCTCCGCGTCCAGGGCCAGCCCCACCGGCAGCGCCGGTTCGGGGGCACGCCCCGCGGCACCGTAGGAGAGGAGCAGCGAAGTACGCCGCGACCGGGTGCCGTAGAGCCAGATCCGGCGGGTCGTCAGGCGCGCGTCCGCCGTGTCGTACTGGGCGAGCACCAGCCAGCGGTCGCGCACCGGCGGACCGTCCGCCGAGGCCGGCAGGCCGATGCGGGAGCGGACCGTCGCGGCCAGGCCCTCCGGCAGCCGCTCGCGGCGCAGCCAGCCCCGATCGAGGAGGTGGAGCAGCGCGCACTCCTCCAGCAGCCGCACCGGCCAGCCCGGACCCGTGCCCGGAATCGTCCCCAACTCACGCACCCGGGCGGCCAGTCCCTGCGCCTGCGCGTCGACCATCCGGGCCGCCGTCTCCTCCCACAGGCCGTACCCGGACTGCTCCGCAGTGGCCAGCCCGCCGCGGAGCAGGTCCGCCAGCCGCTGCTCCAGCTCCGACGCACCCGCCGTGACCCGCTCGGCGCGCCGCTCCGCCCTGCGCCGGGCCGCCTCCGGATCGGCGGGCCCGGACGAGGGACCCGACGAGGAGGCCGCGGCCCTCTTCTGCCCCGCGCGCCCCCGTCTGCCCTCGACCCACCGACCGGCCCACTCCGGCACCTCCGCCTGCGGCACCGCCCCTTCGTCGCCCACCCAGAGCAGCAGCAGACCGAGCGCGTGCTTGCACGGGAACTTACGACTCGGGCAACTGCACTTGTACGCGGGCCCGGAGACGTCCGCGAGGTCGACCACCGTCTGATACGGCTTGCTGCCGCCGCCCTCGCACAGCCCCCACACCGCCCCCTCGCCCGAACTGCCGGCCCCGGACCACGGACCGGCCACGCCGAGCCTGCTCCCCGCCTTGCGCGACGCGGTGTCGGGTGCCAAGGCCAGCACCTGGTCCGCACTCCAGCGCGCCCCCTGCTGAGTCATGCCATCGAAGGTAGGCCCCACCACTGACAATCGCCCCGGCGCTTGCGTTTGCGCAGCTCACAGCGATTGTCAGTGGTGGGGTGCACGGTGGTCACCAGATCCGAACCGGCCGAGCTGGAGGGGGACTGCGCCATGACTGTCTCCGTAGAACCGACATCCGTCGACCCGCGTCAGAACGGCTCCGGGCCCCTGCCCGCGGCCGAGGTCCTGCGGGCGCATGCCGAGGACGCCTTCGCCGCCGAACTCGCCGCGCTGGCCGCGCAGGACGACCGTCCGCGCCCCGCCCGGTGGAAGCTGTCCCCGTGGGCCGTCGCGACCTACCTGCTCGGCGGCACGCTGGCGGACGGCACCGTGATCACACCGAAGTACGTGGGCCCGCGCCGCCTCGTCGAGGTCGCCGTCACCACCCTGGCCACCGATCGCGCGCTGCTCCTCCTCGGTGTGCCCGGCACCGCGAAGACCTGGGTGTCCGAGCACCTCGCCGCCGCGGTCAGCGGCGACTCCACCCTGCTGGTCCAGGGCACCGCCGGCACCCCGGAGGAGGCCATCCGCTACGGCTGGAACTACGCCCGGCTGCTCGCCCACGGACCCAGCCGCGACGCTCTCGTGCCCAGCCCCGTCATGCGTGCGATGGCGGACGGGACGACGGTCCGCGTCGAGGAGCTGACCCGTATCCCGGCCGATGTCCAGGACACGCTCATCACGATCCTGTCCGAGAAGACACTGCCGATTCCCGAACTGGGCCAGGAGGTGCAGGCGGTCCGCGGCTTCAACCTGATCGCCACCGCCAACGACCGCGACCGCGGGGTCAACGACCTGTCCAGCGCCCTGCGCCGCCGTTTCAACACGGTGGTACTGCCGCTGCCGGAGACCCCCGAGGCGGAGGTCGACATCGTCTCGCGCCGCGTGGACCAGCTCGGCCGCTCCCTCGACCTGCCGGCCGCGCCCGACGGCATCGCCGAGATCCGACGGGTCGTCACCGTCTTCCGCGAGCTGCGCGACGGGGTCACCACCGACGGCCGGACGAAGCTGAAGTCGCCCAGCGGCACGCTGTCGACCGCCGAGGCGATCTCCGTCGTCACCAACGGTCTGGCGCTGGCGGCCCACTTCGGCGACGGCGTGCTGCGGGCCGGGGACGTCGCGGCGGGCATTCACGGCGCGGTCGTCCGCGACCCGGCGGCGGACCGTGTCATCTGGCAGGAGTACCTGGAGACCGTCGTCCGCGAGCGCGACGGCTGGACGGACTTCTACCGGGCCTGCCGGGAGGCCGGCGCGTGAACGGCAGGGGGAGCACGGCGCGTCGGCAGCCGGCGTGCCCGCCCGGTGGGGCTTCGAGGGGGACGGGGGCGGCATGGGGGACATGAGCGACGTGGGCCGCTCCGGCGGCGGACGGGGAGCGGGACCGCTGCTGCTCGGAGTGCGGCACCACGGGCCGGGGTCGGCGCGGTCCGTGCGGGCCGCGCTGGAGGAGACCCGGCCGGAGGTCGTCCTGGTCGAGGGCCCGCCCGAGGCGAACGATCTGATTCCGCTCGCCGCGGACGAGGACATGCGCCCGCCGGTCGCCCTGCTCGCCCATGCCGTGGACGAGCCCGGCCGCTCGGCGTTCTGGCCGCTCGCCGACTTCTCCCCGGAGTGGGTCGCGATCCGCTGGGCGCTCGAGCACGGCGTCCCCGCCCGCTTCGTCGACCTGCCCGCCACCCACAGCCTGGCCTGGAGGAGGGACGGGGAGGCGGAGGGCGGGCCGGAGGACCGCGCGACGGCGGACGGGGAGCGGGTGACCGGTGCCGGCGCGGGCGCCGATGTGCGGATCGATCCGCTCGGGGTGCTGGCCGAGGCAGCCGGGTACGACGACGCCGAGCGGTGGTGGGAGGACGCCGTCGAGCACCGGGGCACGGGGGAGAAGGGCGAGGCACTCGCACCGTTCACCGCCCTGGAGGAGGCCATGACGGCGCTGCGGGAGGAGTACGGAAGCGGCGGACACGACCGGGATCTCGTCCGTGAGGCGTACATGCGCCTCCAGATCCGGGCGGCGCAGCGCGAGTTCGGGAGTGGCGTGGCCGTCGTCTGCGGTGCCTGGCACGTGCCCGCGTTGCGGCGGAGGGCCACCGTCGCCGCCGACCGGTCCCTGCTGAGGGGACTGCCGAAGATCAAGGCGGACATGACCTGGGTGCCGTGGACGAACCGCAGGCTGTCCCGCTTCAGCGGATACGGCGCGGGCATCGACTCGCCCGGCTGGTACGGGCACCTGTTCGGCGCGGTGGACCGGCCCGTCGAGCGGTGGATGACCAAGGTGGCGGGGCTGCTGCGGGCCGAGGACCGGATCGTGTCCTCCGCCCATGTCATCGAGGCGGTGCGGCTGGCGGACACGCTCGCCGCGATGTGCGGCCGGCCCCTGCCCGGACTGGGCGAGACGACCGACGCGGTCCGGGCGGTGATGTGCGAGGGCTCCGACGTGCCGCTGGCGCTGGTGCACGACCGGCTGATCGTCGGGGACGTGCTGGGGGAGGTGCCGGCGGCGGCGCCCGCGGTGCCCCTCCAGCGGGACCTCACGCGGACCCAGCGCAGGCTGCGGCTGAAGCCCGAGGCCGCGGAGCGCGAACTGGAACTCGACCTGCGCAAGGAGACCGACGGGGAGCGCAGCAGACTGCTGCACCGGCTGCGGCTGCTCGCCGTGAACTGGGGCGAGCCGGCGGCCTCGTACGGAAGTACGGGCACCTTCCGGGAGGCCTGGCGGCTGCGCTGGGACCCGGAGCTGTCCGTGCGGGTCGCGGAGGCAGGGATATGGGGGACGACCGTACGCGCCGCCGCGACCGCCAAGGCCGAGGCGGACGCCGTCGCCGCCCAGGGCCTCGCCGACGTCACCGGGCTCGCCGAGCGCTGCCTCCTGGCCGAACTGCCCGACGCGCTGCCGACGGTGATGCGGATACTCGCCGACCGCGCGGCCCTCGACCCGGACGTCGGCCATCTCGCCCAGGCCCTGCCGGCCCTGGTCCGCTCGCTGCGCTACGGGGATGTGCGCGGCACCGGATCCGGGGCGCTCGCGGAGGTCGCCGCCGGGCTGGCGGAGCGGATCCTGGTCGGCCTGCCACCGGCGTGTGCCGGACTGGACGCGGACGCCGCCGACGAGATGCGCGGCCACCTCGACGCCGTGCACGGCGCGGTCGGCCTCCTCGGCGACGCACCCGCACCGGGCCACGGCGACCTGCGCGCCCGCTGGGCGTCGGTGCTGCGCACGCTGGCGACGCGGGACACCCTGCCCGGGGTGATACGGGGGCGGTCCGTCCGTCTGCTGCTGGACGACGGGGAACTGGCGCACGACGAGGCGGCCCGGCAGATGGGGCTGGTGCTGTCGTCGCCGGGTACGGCACCGGCGGACGCGGCGGCGTGGATCGAGGGCTTCGTCGGCGGCGGCTCGGGCGGCCTGCTCCTCGTCCACGACGAGCGGCTCCTGGGACTGGTCGACGCGTGGCTGACGGGTGTGCCGGCGGAGGCGTTCACGGACGTACTGCCGCTGCTGCGGCGGACGTTCTCGGCGTACGAGTCCGGGGTCCGGCGCACGCTGGGTGAGCTGGTCCGGCGCGGGCCGGGGGCGCCGGGCGGGCCGGCGACCACCGGTTCCGGAGCACCCGGGTTCGCGGCCGGCCTCGACACCGCTCGCGCGGACGCGGTCCTGCCCGTGGTGCGGCTGCTGCTCGGCCTGGACGAGGACCGGGCCGCCGCCCGGGGCGGCGAAGACGGCGGGGACGGCGGGGACGCGCGTGCCGGCCTGGTGGGTGCGGCGCGATGACCGGCGTACGGGTACGGCAGAAAGGCGCACGGCCGCCGGGCGCACGGGTGCGGGACGAACACCCCGGACCGAAGGACGACGGGGTGAAGGGCCACGGCACGAGGGGGGACACATGTCGGCTGCGGTGACGGACGCGGAGCAGGAGCGGCTGCGGCGGTGGCGGCTGGTGCTGGGCGGGGGCGCGGCGGACGGCACCGGGTGCGGTCTGTCCGGGCAGGACGCCGCCATGGACGGAACGCTCGCCGCGCTCTACGGCAAGGGGGACGGACCGCAGAAGGCGGGCAAGGAGCGGGCGGGACAGGAGCGTTCGGCGGGACTGGGGGCGTCCGCGCCGTCGGTGGCGCGCTGGCTCGGGGACATCCGGACCTACTTCCCGTCCTCCGTCGTCCGGATCATGCAGCGCGACGCCATCGACCGGCTGGGGCTCGCCACCCTCCTCCTGGAACCGGAGATGCTGGAGGCGGTCGAGGCCGACGTCCACCTCGTGGGCACCCTGATGTCGCTCAACAAGGCGATGCCGGAGACGACGAAGGAGACGGCACGGGCCGTCGTCCGCAAGGTCGTCGACGCGCTGGAGAAACGGCTCGCCGCCCGCACCCGGGCCACCCTCACCGGTGCCCTCGACCGGAGCGCCCGCGTCAGCCGGCCCCGCCACCACGACATCGACTGGAACCGCACCATCGCGGCCAACCTCAAGCACTACCTCCCCGAGTACCGGACGGTCGTGCCCGAGCGGCTCATCGGCTACGGGCGTGCCGCGCGGTCGGTGAAGAAGGAGGTCGTCCTCTGCATCGACCAGTCCGGGTCCATGGCGGCGTCCGTCGTCTACGCGTCGGTGTTCGGAGCGGTCCTCGCGTCCATGCGGTCGATCGACACGCGGCTGGTCGTGTTCGACACGGCGGTCGTCGACCTCACGGACCAGCTCGACGATCCCGTCGACGTGATCTTCGGGACCCGGCTCGGCGGCGGTACGGACATCAACCGGGCGCTGGCGTACTGCCAGTCACAGATCACCCGGCCCGCGGAGACGGTGGTCGTACTCATCAGCGACCTCTACGAAGGGGGCATCCGTGACGAGATGCTCAAGAGGGTCGCGGCGATGAAGGCGTCCGGGGTGCAGTTCGTGACGCTGCTGGCGCTGTCCGACGAGGGGGCGCCCGCCTACGACCGGGAGCACGCGGCCGCACTTGCCGCGCTGGGGGCGCCGGCGTTCGCCTGCACGCCCGACCTGTTTCCGGAGGTGATGGCCGCGGCGATCGAGAAACGTCCGCTGCCGGTACCGGACCCGGTGTGAGGAGAGAGGTGCGGCGAAGAGGCGGACGGGGCGGAGAGTGAGGGAGGGCGGTGACGATGTGCCGATCCGTCGTCGTCCGACCTGCGTCGGCAAAGGCGGATATGGCGGTCCATCGGTCCATCGGGGCTTGCGCGACCTCGGGAGTGGCGTGCGAGGATCGACGCCGCTCGGCGCCTGAGGCGTCGGCGTTCCCCTTGTGCCGCCGTCCCCGAGGAACGTCTCTCCCTTGACCCGGTCCGCAGTCCTGCCCGGTGCCGCTCCGCGCGCGACGCGCACGGTGGCCGGCAGGCGTGTGCTGCACCTGGTGCTTCTGGTGGGTGCGGTGTTCGTCCTCGGGGTGCTGTGCGGGGAGCGCGCACAAGCGGTGGACGGGGGACCGGTGAGGGCGTCCTCCGGGCCGCCCCCGCTCTCCTCCGCCGTCCCCTCTCCTGCCTCTTCGTCCGCGCCTTCCTCTCCCTCCTCCGCCGCCGGGGTCGCGGTGCCGGTGGTGGACGGTGCCCGGGCGGGGGTGAGTGCTGCGGCCGGGCGGCCCGGCGGTCCGGGTGCGACGTCGGTCGAGCGGTCGGCGGATTCGGACGAGCGGAGCGCCGCGCCCGGTTCCGATCCCGCTCCCGACCCCCGTCCCGACCCCCGTCCCGATCCGGTCCGTCCCGATCCGGTCCGTCCGGTGCAGCCTCGTCCCGCGAAGCCCCATCCGGCGGAGGACCTCCCCGAGGACATCCCTCCGGGGACGGCACGTCCTACAGGCGAGGGCGAGGGCAAGGGGATTGTCCGGGCGGTGGGGGAGCGGGTCGTGACCCCGGCCGTCGACCGGCCGGGCGGGATCGTCGCGGGTCTGGCCGCGGCGCCCGGGAAGGCGCTCCCGGCACCACCCCTGCCGTCCCTGCCCGCCCTGCCCGGTCTGTCGTGGCCCGGTGTGTCGCAGCCCGCGCCACTCCCGGAGCTCCCGGTGCTGCCCGATCTCCCGGTGGCGCCCGGATTCCCGGGACCGTCAGACCTGCTGCCGGTCACCCTGCCGGCGCCGCTCACGTTCGACCCGCCGAAGGGCACCGGGGCCTCTCGGCAGGCGGCTCCCGCTCCTCAGCCGAAGCCGAAGCCCGAGCCGGGGGCCTCCGTGTCACCGGACGCGGGCCGACCCGGAGCGGCGGAGGCAGCCCCGCACGGCCCGCACCACAAAGGCGCCGGGACCGGCACCGAGGCGTACGCCACCTGGTCGCACGACGGAGCCGACGACCGCGGGGACGCGAGGACCGTGCCGCACACCGAGCCGGCGGCCCCCGCTCCCCACGCCCCCGGCGAAAGCCCGGACGGCACGACGGGCAACCGCACCGCCGCCGACCACGGCACCCCGCGTCACGGGGACACCCCGGCCGTGACCGTGAGTCACCGCCCCCGTCTCCTGCTGGCCCCCGGCGTCGCCGCGCAGGCCGAAGCGGCCGAGACGCGGGACCGGTACCGGGACGTCCCCGTCTCCCCCGCGTAGGCGAGCCCGCGACGGGCGGGCCGCGCTCCCTCCGGGTGCGGACACCCGAGCCCGCCTCTCCCCCGCAGTCCCCGAGTCATCCGTACGTCGCGCATGTCGCGTACGTCACACGCCTGACCTGACTCGCGAGTAATGAAGACTTCACGGGGCATCCGGGCATGGGCGGCCGAACGCCATCGGCCTGTCCGGCCGTAAACCCGTGGATGAGGTGGCCGGCCCCATTGGGGTGGGAGCCGGTCACCCCGCGCCCCGGAGAGCGGGCATGTGCCCGCCCCGCCGGGTGCACGGCGGGCCTCACCGGGCCAACCCCAGCCCGGTGAGGCCACTCGCCCATGACACTCTGTGTCACTGAACCAGGCATCATGTGACAGGTATCACCGCTCAGGTGTGACCCCACGATTTCGGGAGGCCTCGCAACCGGCGATAACCTGCGAGATGGACATGCCGCGCGCTCGGACACCGTGTGCGCTTCCCTTGTGACACAGCGGACGTCGTCACGTTGCCCTTCGCGGCACGCCCACGCATCCAACGAACCGCGAGATCACTGATAGGGACGGAAGCGCGTGGACCTGTTCGAGTATCAGGCGAGGGACCTCTTCGCCAAGCACGATGTACCGGTGCTGGCCGGTGAAGTCATCGACACGCCTGAGGCGGCGCGCGAGATCACCGAGCGTCTCGGCGGCAAGTCCGTCGTCAAGGCGCAGGTGAAGGTCGGTGGCCGCGGCAAGGCCGGTGGCGTGAAGCTGGCAGCAACCCCGGACGAGGCCGTCGCCCGTGCGACGGACATCCTCGGCATGGACATCAAGGGCCACACGGTCCACAAGGTGATGATCGCCGAGACCGCTCCGGAAATCGTCGAGGAGTACTACGTCTCCTTCCTCCTCGACCGTGCCAACCGCACCTTCCTCTCCATCGCGTCCGTCGAGGGCGGCGTGGACATCGAGGAGGTGGCGGCCACCCGTCCGGAGGCCGTCGCCAAGACCCCGATCGACCCCAACGAGGGCGTGACCCCCGAGAAGGCGCGCGAGATCGTCGAGGCCGCGAAGTTCCCGGCCGAGGTGGCCGACAAGGTCGCCGACGTCCTCGTCACGCTGTGGAAGACGTTCATCGCCGAGGACGCGCTCCTCGTCGAGGTCAACCCGCTGGCCAAGGTCGCCTCCGGTGACGTCCTCGCCCTCGACGGCAAGGTGAGCCTCGACGACAACGCCGAGTTCCGTCACCCCGACTTCGAGGCGTTCCACGACAAGGCCGCGGCCAACCCGCTGGAGGCCGCCGCCAAGGAGAAGAACCTCAACTACGTCAAGCTCGACGGCGAGGTCGGCATCATCGGCAACGGCGCGGGGCTCGTGATGAGCACCCTGGACGTCGTCGCCTACGCCGGTGAGGCACACGGCGGCGTGAAGCCCGCCAACTTCCTCGACATCGGCGGTGGCGCCTCCGCCGCCGTCATGGCGAACGGCCTGGAGATCATCCTCGGCGACCCGGACGTCAAGTCCGTCTTCGTCAACGTCTTCGGTGGCATCACCGCCTGCGACGAGGTCGCCAACGGCATCGTGCAGGCGCTGCAGCTGCTCGCGGACAAGGGCGAGGAAGTCACCAAGCCGCTGGTCGTGCGCCTGGACGGCAACAACGCCGAACTGGGTCGCAGGATCCTCTCGGACGCCAACCACCCGCTCGTGCAGCGCGTGGACACCATGGACGGCGCGGCCGACAAGGCCGCCGAGCTCGCGGCTGCGAAGTAAGGGACGAGGGACTAAACAGCCATGGCTATCTTCCTCAACAAGGACTCCAAGGTCATCGTCCAGGGCATGACCGGTGCCACGGGCATGAAGCACACCAAGCTCATGCTGGCCGACGGCACGAACATCGTCGGCGGTGTGAACCCGCGCAAGGCGGGCACCTCCGTCGACATCGAGGGCAACGACATCCCGGTCTTCGGTACGGTCGCCGAGGCGATCGAGAAGACGGGTGCGAACGTATCCGTCCTCTTCGTGCCGCCGGCGTTCGCGAAGGCCGCCGTCGTCGAGGCCATCGACGCCGAGATCCCGCTCGCGGTCGTCATCACCGAGGGCATCGCGGTCCACGACTCGGCCGCGTTCTACGCGTACGCCGTGTCGCAGGGCAACAAGACCCGGATCATCGGCCCGAACTGCCCCGGTCTGATCACCCCGGGCCAGTCGAACGCCGGCATCATCCCGGGCGACATCACCAAGCCGGGCCGCATCGGCCTGGTCTCGAAGTCCGGCACGCTGACGTACCAGATGATGTACGAGCTGCGGGACATCGGCTTCTCGTCGGCCGTCGGCATCGGTGGCGACCCGGTCATCGGTACGACCCACATCGACGCGCTGGCCGCGTTCGAGGCCGATCCCGACACCGACCTGATCGTGATGATCGGTGAGATCGGCGGCGACGCCGAGGAGCGGGCCGCGGCGTACATCAAGGAGAACGTGAAGAAGCCGGTCGTCGGCTACGTCGCGGGCTTCACCGCGCCCGAGGGCAAGACCATGGGCCACGCCGGCGCCATCGTCTCCGGTTCGTCCGGTACCGCCCAGGCCAAGAAGGAGGCCCTCGAGGCCGCGGGCGTCAAGGTCGGCAAGACGCCGACCGAGACGGCCAAGCTGGCGCGCGAGATCCTCGCGGGCTGATCAGCCGCAGAACACGGATGGGCCCGTTCCTCCCCGGGGGAACGGGCCCATCGTCGTTTTCGGACGCGGGGCCGGGACCGGGATCGGAAACCGTACCGGGGCCGGAAACCGTACCGGGCCGGAAGCCGTACCGGAGCCGTGGCCGGGCCCGTCACCGCGACTGCGGTGCCAGTCGTTCCGGGCCGTGCAGCAGTTCCTCGCGGAGCTTGGTGCGCAACTCCCGCTCCTTGCCCGAGAGGGGTCCCGGCGCCACCCGCGGCGGTACCCCCCGGACCGTCTCGCCGGGCGGCACCGGCGGGTCGTACCGTGTGGGAGCCGTGCACAGGGTGAGCGCGGTGGCGCCGATCAGGGCGACCGTGAAGGCGATGGCGGCCCGGGTCCGGAAACGGGCCCTGCGCTCGCTGCCGTCGCGCACCTGTGGCGGTCTGGCGGACCGGAGGTGTTCGGTGGAGGCCAGGTCGGCCAGCCGTTGGTGCAGGACGAGCGGATCCGACAGTTCCGGCAGCCGGGCCGCGAGGGTCTCGCGGGCGTGCAGCAGGCGGCTCGCGGTCGCGGGCGTGCTCGCCTCCGTCTCCGCCGCGGTCTCCGGCAGGTCGAGGCCGATACCGTCGTAGAGCACGAGCGTGCGGCGGTGGGGCGGCGGCAGTCGCAGCAGGAGGTCCAGCAGCGCGCGGTCAAAGGGCTGCGAGGGCGGTGGTTCCGGACGCCGGTGGCGGGGCCGGAACCGGTGCCACGGGGCGAGCGCCCACTCGTACGCCGCCGCGCGCACCCAGCCGGCCGGGTCACGGTCGCGCGCCACCTCGGGCCAGCTCTCCCAGGCCAGTTGGAAGGCCCGCTCCACCGATTCGCGCGCCAGGTCGCGACGGCCGGACAGCAGATACGCCTGTCGTACGAGTGCCGGGGCGCAGAAGGCGTACAGGGCGTCGAAGGCCTGGGCGGGCGTCAGGGTGGCGGGATCGCCGGCCTCCTCCAGGACGGACCGGGCGGGCTGCCCCCGGGCGGTCCGCCCGGCAGCCGAACGGGCGGGAGGCTCGGCCGAACGTCCGGAGGGCTCGGCCGGCTTCGTCGGCCCGGCCGGCCCGGCCGGTGTGATGGGTTCGGGCTTCGTCGGGGTGGCGGGGGTGGCGGTGGTCAGCAGCTTCGCGTACGCCTCCCCCTTCCGGCCGCACGGTACGGTGCGGCCGGACTCCCACGCACGCACCGTCTCGCGGCTGACGCCGACCCGCCGGGCGAGCTGAGCCTGTGTCAGCGAGCGGGACTCGCGTAGGCGTCGGCGTTCCTCGGGCGGGGGGAGGGGGGTGGCAGGGCTCCGCGTCACAGGACGCCCCTTCGTGCGAAAAAGTACATAAACTTATATTGGGCGACACGGCGGTGCTTCGCCTGTTACGCAGGGAAAGCGCGTGTCGTTGGGAGCATGGCGGATGTGATCCAGACGACCGCCCGCCGAACGAGGCCGGCCCTCCTGCTCACCCGGATGCGCGACCGCTCGCCCGGACTGGACTCCGCCCTCCTCGGCGGTGCCCTCGCGGCGGGGCTCGGGCTCGCCGCCTTCGCCATGCTCGCGACGCTGCTGTGGATCAGCTCGCCGTACCCGGACAGCGGGCCCGACGGCGCGCTGAGTGTCGCGGCGGCGCTGTGGCTGCTGGCGCACGGTGCCGAACTGGTCCGCACCGACACGCTCTCGGGCGCGCCGGCTCCACTCGGTGTGCCGCCGTTGCTGCTGCTCGCCCTCCCGGTGTGGCTGCTGCACCGGGCGGCCCGCGACGCCGCCGACGGGGGCGCGTCGGACGCGTCGGGAGCTTCGGGCGACGCCCCGCTCGTCCACGGCCCGACGGCCTGGGCGGGCGTCGTCCTCGGCTACCTGGCCGTCGGCACGCCCGCGGCGCTCTACGCCGCAGGCGGTGCGTTGCGGCCCGCGTGGGCGTCGGCGGGCGTGTGCGTGCCGCTGGTCGCGGTGGTGGCGGCGGGCGTGGGGGTGTGGCGGGCGTACGGCTGCCCGCGCGGGCCGCTGGAACGGGCGGTGGGTGTGCTGCTGCCGCGGGACGTACGCCATCTGCTCCTCGGTCCGGACGGACGCCTCGGAGTCGCCGCGCGCGCGGCGGCGGCCGGGGCGGCGGTGCTCGTCGGCGGCGGGGCGTTGCTGCTGACGGTGTCACTGCTGTGGCACGGCGGCGAGACCCAGGACGCCTTCCTGCGGCTGACGCAGGGGTGGTCGGGGTGGGTCGCGGTGCTGCTGCTCGGCGTCGCCCTGCTGCCGAACGCGGCGGTGTGGGCGACGGCGTACGCCCTGGGCCCCGGGTTTTTCCTCGGCGCCGGCCATGCCGTGACTCCGCTCTCCGCCACGCCGGCTCCGCTGCTGCCCGCGTTCCCGCTCCTCGCGGCGGTGCCGGACGCGGGGGCCGGGACGCCGGTGAACTGGGCGGCCGGGGTGGTGCCGTTGGCGGCCGGGGCGGCGGCGGGGTGGTACGTCGCGCAGGGGGCCACGCCGGCCGGGCACCCGGCGGGACCCGGAGGCGGGCGGTCGGGGCGGGAACCGGACGCGGTCTGGTCGCAGGGCCGGACGGCCGGTGTCGCCGGGGTCGCGGCGGTACTGTGCGCGGCCCTGCTGGCGCTGTTCGCCGCGTCGGCGGGTGGGCCGATGGGCGTCGCCGCACTCTCCCGGTTCGGGCCGGTGTGGTGGCAGACGGGGGGTGCGACGCTGGTGTGGATCGGGCTGGTGGCCACGGCGACGGCCCTGCCGGCACGGGCCTGGCGCTGCCGCACGCCCCGGAGCGAACGGGCGGAGCGGGCACCGGCGGGCACGGACGAGAAGGCGTGGGCCGGGGTGCGGGCGACTGCGCGGGCATGGAGGGTGTGGGCCGGGGTGCGGGCGACTGCGCGGGCATGGATGGCGTGGATCGGCAGCCCGCGCCGGGGGGCGCCGGAGGGCGGCACCGGTACGACGGCGGACGGCCGACGGTGCCGGGACGCCGCGGGCCCCTACGACTTCCTTCCGGCGGACCCCGCCCCCGGCCGGGATGCCCTCAGCCGCGGCCTCCCCACCGCTCCCGAAACCCCGAAGCCGCCCCCCGCCCGGTAGGGCGGGGGGAGGGGGAGGGGGGGCGGCTTCGGGAAGCGGGGAAGCGAGGGAGCCGGGGCACGGCCGCCGGCCGGCTGTCAGCCAACCGGTTGTCGGCCGACTGTCACTCGGTCGTCCCGAGCAGGTTCCGGAGTTCGTCCGGCAGGAGGTCGTTGCAGGACTCCTTGGACTGCTGGGTGAGGGCGTCACTCGTGCACGTGTAGTAATCCTGATAGACCATCTGTGCCGTGAAGCTGACAGCGACCAGGATGAGCGCCAGGGAGGCCGTGACCAGCCCGCTCACCGCCGCGGTGGTCTGCGGACGGCCCTTCTGCGGCCGGCCCGTCTGCGCGGGCGGCGCAGGGGAGTCGAGGTCGGCCGCCGCACGGGGCTTGCTCCGCAGGGCGCTGACGGCCCAGTGCACGGCGAGCGCACCCAGCAGCAGCGCGACGTACGGCCAGCCGAACAGGGCGAAGAAGAAGGCCCACATACCGGACAGCAGGGCGTAGCGCGCCCGGCGCTGGGCCGGATCCGTGGGGTCCCAGCGCGGGTTGGGGCTCTGAGGGCCGCCGGCCCCGCCACCGCCCTGCCCCTCCGGGCCGTGCGGGCGCTCACCGAAACCGCCGGAGGAACGGCCGGGCTGCCGGTCGCTCCACCGCCCGCCCCAGAGGGCACGGCCGCCGTCCCCCTGGCCGCCGCTGTCACCGCCCTCGTCGCCGGACGGGCGGCGGGGCTGCCAGGGCTGGTCGGGCGTCCCCTCCGGTGGCGGCGCGAACGGATTGTTCTCCTCGGAGCCACGGCGCCCGTCGCCGCCGCTGCCCTCGCCCCGCGGTGTCTCGGGCGGCGAGGAGGGGCGCTCCCGCAGCAGCACGGCGCCACGCTCCCCTCCCTGCGCCGACGGCTGGGGGAACGTGAGGAATCGCAGGCTGCGGTCCGGCATCAAGTGAGCGTCTTCCCCTTAATCAAGTCAGTCAACAACTGCTACAGCCAATGCTCGACCACAGCTACTGCTGGGCGGGCCGGGACATGTACGGCTGAGCCGGCGTGTTCCCGTCCGCTTTCCGGCCCGGGCGCCTCGTCCTGTGAACGCTTGGTGCACAAGCGGCGTTCCCGGGTGACCGGGCGTTCCCGGACGTTGCGAACCGGCTCTTCCCAGACGCTACCTTCCGGCCATGCCCCCGTCCCGTGGGGGCCGCCTCATGTGCCGGTATCGTTGCTGGCGGTCGGCCGCTTCGTAGGCTTCCCCGTATCCGAGGGTGCGAAGCATTCGTATGAATGTACAAAGTGCTGGTCCCCGACCGCACCAGTGCTCCCCGAGAAAGGGCCCCACCGTGGCCGCCAAGCCCGTGGCCGAGCGCGCCAGGCGTCTCGTCGTGCTGGTCTCCGGATCCGGCACCAACCTTCAGGCGCTCCTCGACGAGATCGCCGTCACCGGCGCCGAGACGTACGGAGCCGAGATCGTGGCCGTCGGCGCCGACCGTGCGGGCATCGAAGGGCTCGCCCGCGCCGAGCGCGCCGGGCTGCCGACCTTCGTGTGCCGGGTCGGGGACCACGCCACCCGCCAGGAGTGGGACGCGGCGCTCGCCGAGGCCGTCGCCGCCCACGAGCCCGACCTCGTGGTCTCCGCCGGGTTCATGAAGATCGTGGGCAAGGAGTTCCTCGCGCGCTTCGGAGGGCGGTTCGTCAACACCCACCCCGCCCTGCTGCCCAGTTTCCCCGGAGCCCACGGCGTACGGGACGCGCTCGCGTACGGCGCCAGGGTCACCGGCTGCACCGTCCACTTCGTCGACGACGGCGTCGACACCGGGCCGATCATCGCGCAGGGCGTGGTGGAGGTCCGGGACGAGGACGACGAGAGCACGTTGCACGAGCGCATCAAGGAAGTCGAGCGAAGACTGCTCGTCGAGGTCGTGGGGCGGATCGCCCGCAACGGCTATCGCATCGAGGGACGAAAGGTAGTTATCCAGTGACCGCCGAGAGCAACAAGCGGGTCATCCGACGGGCGCTCGTCAGCGTCTACGACAAGACCGGCCTCGAGGACCTCGCGCGCGGCCTGCACGAGGCCGGCGTGGAGCTCGTCTCCACCGGTTCCACCGCCGGCCGCATCTCCGCCGCCGGCGTCCCCGTCACCAAGGTCGAGGAGCTCACCGGCTTCCCCGAGTGCCTGGACGGCCGCGTCAAGACCCTGCACCCGAAGGTCCACGCCGGCATCCTCGCCGACCTGCGCCTCGACAGCCACCGGCAGCAGCTCGGCGAGCTGGGCGTGGAGCCGTTCGACCTGGTCGTGGTCAACCTCTACCCGTTCCGCGAGACCGTCGCCTCGGGCGCGACGCCCGACGAGTGCGTCGAGCAGATCGACATCGGCGGTCCGTCGATGGTGCGCGCCGCGGCGAAGAACCACCCCTCGGTCGCCGTGGTGACCAGCCCCGCCCGTTACGCCGACGTCCTGTCGGCGGTGCGGGACGGCGGTTTCGACCTCACCACCCGCAAGCGGCTCGCCGCCGAGGCATTCCGGCACACCGCCGCGTACGACGTGGCGGTCGCCTCCTGGTTCGCCTCGGAGTACGCCCCCGTGGACGACTCCCAGTTCCCCGACTTCCTCGGCGCCACGTACGACCGCGCCCACACCCTGCGCTACGGCGAGAACCCGCACCAGCCCGCCGCGCTGTACGTCTCCGGCACGGGCGGCCTCGCGGAGGCCGAGCAGCTGCACGGCAAGGAGATGTCGTACAACAACTACACGGACACGGACGCCGCCCGCCGTGCCGCGTACGACCACAGCGAGCCGTGCGTCGCGATCATCAAGCACGCCAACCCGTGCGGCATCGCGACCGGTGCGGACGTCGCCGAGGCGCACCGCAAGGCGCACGCCTGCGACCCGCTGTCCGCGTTCGGCGGCGTGATCGCGGTCAACCGCCCGGTGTCCAGGGAGATGGCCGAGCAGGTCGCCGAGATCTTCACCGAGGTCGTCGTCGCGCCGGACTACGAGGAGGGCGCCCTCGAGGCCCTCACCAAGAAGAAGAACATCCGCGTGCTGCGCGCTCCGGAGGCCCCCGCCGCCCCGGTCGAGGTCAAGCCGATCGACGGCGGCGCCCTCCTCCAGGTCGCCGACCGTCTCCAGGCCGAGGGCGACGACCCGGCGAACTGGACCCTCGCGAGCGGCGAGGCGCTGTCCGAGGCGGAGCTGGCCGAGCTGGCCTTCGCCTGGAGGGCCTGCCGGGCCGTGAAGTCCAACGCCATCCTGCTCGCCAAGGACGGTGCCTCGGTCGGCGTCGGCATGGGCCAGGTCAACCGGGTCGACTCCGCGAAGCTCGCGGTGGAGCGGGCGGGAGCCGAGCGTGCGGCCGGCTCCTTCGCCGCGTCCGACGCCTTCTTCCCCTTCCCGGACGGCCTGGAGATCCTCACCGGGGCCGGCGTGAAGGCCGTGGTCCAGCCCGGCGGTTCGGTCCGCGACGAGCAGGTCGTCGAGGCCGCGAACAAGGCCGGCGTGACGATGTACTTCACGGGGACGCGCCACTTCTTCCACTGACGGTGGAACGACAGTGACGGTGACTGCCCGCCCGGGCCCCCGCCCCTCCGCCCGTCCGCCCGAGCGGAGGGGCGGACGGGCGGAGGGGCGGAGGGACACAACCTCTCGGATGTGTCCGGGTCACTTCCTGGCCGGAGGCGTGTACTCCTCGAGGTAGTGGGCGACGCGGTCGGCGTACGTGCGGTGGTGCGGGGGAACTCCGCCCGCGTCGTTCACTTTCCGGTACGACGTGCGGTAGACGGCGGCGAGCAGGACCCGGGGGCCGGCGTGCGCCAAGGCCCGCCCGGTGCGGCTGGACCAGTCGACCAGGGCGACGCACCAGGGCCGTGTCTCCCCCCGTACGGGGGG